>NZ_JADBUN010000055.1:0-22519 GCF_020245625.1 Microcystis sp. M049S2
GAAAATGGCTGTACCGTTGACTGTATCTGGAGTAGAGCGATTCCGTAGAGTTGGCTGTATAGTGATCGCTAACCTGATTTTAACAGATAGTGTCATTAATCTCTAGAGTAAGGGATTCGCTCTGTAGCCATGTTTTTGCTGGTTTTCTGCCCCGAAACAAGCTATAATGGTCGAAAGGTCAAATTTGAAAATTTTTGCCTCAAACCCTATCGGCGTAAGAACTTCAGGATTTTGTGTCCAGTAGTTCATTGGTATTGTATTGCTTGAACTCAGGCTCTGTAAGACTTTTAGCCATAGCTAGTATGTTTATACGGGGGAAGTCCAGGAATAAAGGAGATTTTTCATGAGTCAAGAGTTAACACCTGCTCTAGAGCCAAAGCGTAAAGGCACATTGGGGGAACAAGTTCGTAAAATTGCCGATCAGCTTCAACAAGATACTGAATTGCAGATTAAAGCGACCTCTCGTATACTAGGAGCCGCCGCTCAGATTAGTGAAAATCACGATCAACTTATTCGTGAGGTTGTTGATATGGTTGAGGAAGATCTAGACAACCAAGCTTGCGTTTATCAGACAATCAACTTCACTGTTGATACTCTTAAGCAGCAGTTTAGAACGCTAAATGAAGCTAAGTATTATTTTGGATTAAAAGCTAATAGTTGGGCAGCTCTTGCTAATAAACTCAACAATCTATCTACTCAAGACTCGATGCCTATTGATTATGACAAGAATTCAATATCAAAACGCTTTGATGTGATTGAAGGTGAGATCAGAGCTATGCGTTCCGAAATAAGTCAGATATTGTTTCTGTTAAAGCTACTTATTCCTGATAAGTCCTCTCTTGATCAATAATGTGGTGGGTTACGGCGAATTTTTAATTATTGGTTAACTGCTTAACTTGTCGTCGCCTAACCCACCCTACATTTAAATTTCGGGTGCTTTTAGGGAATAAAGGGAGAAACTAGCGGTTTTTGCCTTTGCCTGTTGCACTAAACTGGGGACAGAATTACGCGCTAGGGCGGTTAATTTATTGGTGGTAGCATCGTAAATTGTCGTCGCCACTTTGGGATAGAGTCCAATGCCGATAATTGGCACTAATAGAGAAGCGATGATAAAGACTTCCCGGGGTTCCGCATCCACTAGGGCATGGTGTTCTTCTAATTCCTTATTTTCCGGCCCATAGAGAATTTCTCGCAACATGGACAAGAGATAAATCGGGGTGAGAATGACACCGATAGCCGCTAAAAAGACGATGATGACGCGGAAAGTGGGACTATAGGCATCACTGGTGGCAAAACCGATAAATACCATTAATTCCGCCACAAAACCGCTCATCCCGGGCAAAGCGAGGGAAGCAAGGGAACAGGTAGTCCACATAGCAAAAACTTTCTTCATTTTCTTGCCGACACCGCCCATCTCGTCTAACATCAGGGTATGGGTGCGATCGTAGGTACAACCGACCATAAAGAATAAACTCGCCCCAATCAGTCCGTGGGAAATCATCTGTAACATCGCCCCGCTTGTACCAATATCGGTAAAGGAAGCCATGCCAATCAGCACAAATCCCATGTGAGAGATGGAAGAATAGGCAATTTTGCGCTTAAGATTGCGTTGGGCAAAGGAGGTTAAGGCGGCGTAGATAATATTAACTACCCCTAAAATCACCAAAACGGGAGCGAAAACGGCGTGAGCATCGGGTAACATCCCCATATTCATCCGTAAGAGCGCATAACCACCCATTTTAAGCAAAATTCCCGCTAGTAACATATGGGCGGGGGCAGTGGCTTCGCCGTGGGCATCCGGCAGCCAAGTATGAAGGGGGAAAATCGGCAGTTTTACCCCGTAGGCAATCAGGAAACCGGCGTAGAGGAATAATTGCAGTTTCAGGGGAAAATCCTTGCCGGCAATAGTCACCATGTCAAAGGAGACGGTATCGCCATAAAAAGCCATCGTCAGCGCCGCTACAAGGATGAATAGGGAGCCTCCGGCGGTGTAAAGGATAAATTTGGTGGCCGCGTAGAGACGGCGTTTACCGCCCCAAATGGAGAGGATGAGATAGACGGGGACTAATTCTAATTCCCAGACGAGGAAGAACAGTAACAGATCCTGCACGGCAAACACTGCAATCTGTCCCCCGTACATCAACAGCATCAGGAAGTAGAATAGTTTCGGTTTAAAAGTGACCGGCCAAGCCGCTAAGATAGCCAGAGTGGTGATAAATCCCGTTAAGATAATCAGAGGCATGGAGAGGCCATCCGCTCCTAAAGACCATCTTAGGTCAATTTCTGGCAACCATTGGTAACTTTCCACTAATTGCAGATTGGGATTAGCGAAATCGTAACTGCTATAGAAAGCGTAGATAATTAGGGCAAAGTCGATTAATCCCACCGTCAGAGCAAACCATCTCACGGTTTTACCGTCTTTATCGGGAATTATGGGAACTAATAAAGCGGCGACGATGGGAAAAAGGATGATGGCAGTTAACCAAGGAAAGTTTGTTAGATTCATCGGCTGTTTTAATATTTATTTAATCGTCAGAATCGAGAAATTAAGCTAAGGCTTTTTGACGGTTTTACCTAGCAAAACCACCTTTTTTCTCTTGTTCTCGCGGTTACATTTGACTGTACCTAACCCAATCTAGCAATTATTTTCCCGTCCTTGTCTGTTAATATTGTTAAGTTTCAAGAGACTTCTGGCCTAATTAGGGTTTGCTAAAAAAGTTTTTCGGTGGGGGCAGGGTGTGGGGTGTGGGGTGTGGGGTGTAGGGTTTTATACCATTAACCCATCCGACAAATATAGCGTTTCCTAAGCTAGTGAGGTACACATATTTTTCTTCCCTTTTGACTTTTGCCTCTTGCCTTTTGCCTAAAACCCATAACTTTTGTACCTCAGCAGACTGAAAAACGCTATAATTGTGCCTCCCTACTTAATCGGGCAAATCAAAGAGAACACCCGTCATATAACGCTCTGCCCATTCCCAACCAAAGGCTTTTTCTAGTACACGCCGAGTTTTATCATTTTTTTGCTGTTGACTACAATAATCCCGTTGTCCCTGTAAATAAATGCGCGCTTCTTCCCCGGAAAGGGGCTGAGTTTCCCTAGCACATTTGCAGTGAATTGTCAAGAAATCTGTTACTCTTTGTAAAAATTGTCGTTCCTCGGCGGCGGTTTCGGGACGAATAAACAGACAATATTGGGAGAAAATATGACCCCAAGGCGGTAAATCACGAGCTTGGGCGAAATCGGCCGCAGGTAAAGCCGCTAAAGCTTGATTATAGGCACTAGGGAGAGTTTTATCGCTACTGGTGGGAGAAAGATCCACAATAGCGGCACTGATTCCCGCTTTGCCGGAGACTATATCACATCCAAACATCGGCAGCGGATATTCTGGACGGGGGAACATGACACAGTGAAGGATATCCAAACCATTGCCCAGTTTAGCCAGTTCTAGGTGCATTTTGCGGAACTGGGGAGTTTGATAGCAGCGATTCTCGATAATTAATTTTTCCCCTTCTAAACGTCCCTCCACATAGCCTAAACCTTCCGGCAACTCAAAGGGCGACAAATCAAGATATTTTTCCCAGTGGGACAGAATTGCTGTGGCTAATTGTCCAATCAGGGGATGAAGCAACGGTAAAATTTCAGGGTTGGTAACGGCTATCATAGGTCAGTTATCAGTTATCAGTTATCAGTAATCAGTTATCAGTAATCAGTTATCGTCTCCCTATCTCCCTATTTTCCTATCTCCTGACATCTAAAATCCACTTTACCCCATGGAGCGATCGAGATTAGAACTGGGAAATATAAAATTAACTTCTTTGTCCTTCTCCCAATTTACCCTATGGTTAGTAGCGCTGCTCGTCCAAGACCTTCCTTAAAAACCCTCTGGCAAAAGATAGAATCTTCTCCCTTGCCGGAAACCGAGGAATCGATTATTTTAAGAATTCTGGTGCAAGCGTTAGTAATCGTCGGTATTATCGCCACCGATGTGGCTACCGATAGTTATACCAGTATTTGGGCTGTTCCTCTCAGTATTATCGGCGGAATCTGGAGTTGGCGACGCAGGAAAAAGCGCAATATCGGGGCAAAATTTTGTATAGCGATCGGAATGTTGGTAGTGTTGGCGCTATTCTTGGGTAATATCGTTGCGATGCAGGATAGTCGCATTGCCCTAACACAATTATTAATTCAACTGCAAATTCTCCATAGTTTTGACCTGCCCCGACGCAAAGATTTAGGGTATTCTATGGTAATCGGTTTAATTCTCTTGGGAGTCGCTGGGACAATCTCCGAAACCCTCGCTTTTGCGCCTTGGTTAATCCTCTTTCTGTTTTTATCCCTACCTACCCTAGTTTTAGACTATCGTTCTCGTTTAGGTTTAGATAATCTCAATCAGAGTCTCCCTTTCTTCTCAAGGAAATCCCCGCATCTAGCCACAAAAAAATTAGTTTCCCCGCAAAATTCTCCCCTTTCTCCCAAACGTTTCGGGATTTTCTTTCTGACAATTCTCCTCTTGGGATTGACAATTTTTGCTCTGATGCCGCGTTTTCCGGGTTATCAAATTCAATCTTTTCCCGTCAATAGTCCAGGAGGTATGGAAAATCAGGATTTTGAACAGGGAGACAGACAAATCGTTAACCCCGGCTATGTGCGCGAGGGTGAAACGGGGAATGGTGGCGTAAATGGCGGTAATAGTCCCACTACAGGGTCAGGACAGTTAGATTCCACCTTTTATTACGGTTTTAACCCCCAAATCAACCAAAATTTGCGGGGAAGTATGACTCCAGAAATAGTCATGCGGGTACGTTCCCAAGCCCCCGGATTCTGGCGGGCGATGGCCTTTGATCGCTATACTGGTCAAGGGTGGCAAATCTCGCGAGATCAAGAATTAGAGGATTTAAATCGCAGTAGTTGGTCCTATCGCTTTTTTGTGCCGCTACCCGCAACCCAGGCCAAAACCCATCAGGTAGTCCAAACCTACAGCATTGTCTCCAGTTTACCGAATATTATCCCTGCTCTTACTTCGCCCCAGTTTCTCTTTTTTCCCACTCGACAGGTATCTCTGGACCGAGAAAATAGCTTAAGGTCGCCGGGGGGATTAGCAGAAGGGCTAACTTATACTGTAATCTCACAAGTGCCGGAACGCAATCGCAGCCAACTGCGATCGGCACCAGAAACCTACCCTAAGTCTATTCTCAACTATTATTTACAAATTCCTGCCGAAATTGCCCCGAAAGTCCGCCGAAAAACCGAGGAATTGCTGGCCAAATCTCCCACACCTTTAACCTCTCCCTACGAGAAGGCCCTATATTTGGCCCAAGCATTAAAGCAAAACTACGAATTAAAAACCGATTTGCCCTTTTTAGCCGAAAATGAGGATTTAGTCTCGGCCTTTTTGTTTCGTTTTCAGGGGGGTTACGCCGATCATTTTTCCACCGTGTTAACGATTATGTTACGCTCGATCGGTATTCCTGCCCGATTAGCCACCGGTTTTGCCCCTGGCCAGTTTAATCCTTTCACTGGCTTTTATGTTGTCCAAAATACGGACGCTTACGCCATCACAGAGGTGTTTTTCCCTGGTTACGGTTGGTACACTTTCGATCCTATCCCGGGCCACGAATTAATTCCCCCATCCTTTGAGGAAGCGGAACCTTTTAGCGTCCTCAAGCAATTTTGGCAATGGGTAGCTGGATGGTTGCCTTCCCCAGTAACGGGTTTTCTTGGTCTGATTTGGGAAAATGTTATCGTTACTATCGGTCAGTTATTGGCCTGGTTATGGCGCTTTATTTCCGGCAGTCTTTTCGGGGGAATTCTCGGCGGTTTATTGGGGGTCGTCTTCGCCTACGCTGGTTGGTTAGGATGGGGACAGTTCCATCGTTGGCGTCGGGGTCGCAAGTTGGCAAAACTACCACCAATCGAGCGTTTATACCAGCAAATGTTAGGAATCTTAACAGAAGCCGGTTATGGCAAACATCCCGCTCAAACCCCTTTAGAATACGCCACCGCCGCCCGCCGCGTCCAACCGCCGCCAGTGGCGAATATTATCGAGGAGATTGCTCGCGCCTACGTTGATTGGCGTTATGGCGGGAAATCGGCTAATATTGAGAGATTACGCCAACGTTTTCGAGAATTTGTCAAGTTGGTGAAAAAGTGAGCTTGAGCCTATAGTTAGGGTTTGCGGCAAAAAGTTTTTCAGCAAATCCTAAATAATTAGTCTTTAATAACTGGATTTAGTATTACTTGGCGATCCTTTGATAAATGGCGATCGCATTGCGCTAATCCGATGGCTTCGACTAAAATAAATATGCTAGGATTGGGGTAATTTATCTGGATCAAGTTATTCCCTAGCCTAAATAAATACTCATTCCTCCACTGACAAGATATCATCATGGATCTACCAGCCTTTGATCATAACCTTCATCAGTCCGATACTACCCACACTTTACATACTCATGCGGATTCGTCGCTGGATTTGCACGACCACCAAGATTTGTTAAGCGACCCTAATTTGGGAGTTCACCACGATCCCTTTGTCCCATCTAATATCAGCATTTATGAGCCTCATCATATCCATAATGCTTTTGAGCATCAGGGTTTAGCAGATTATCAACCCCATCACGCTAATGGTTTATTAGACCATCAATATTCTCAAGTTGATCATCCTTCTCATTTTGATCAAGGTTTTGAGAACCAGCACTTAGCAGATTATCACCCTCATCATGCTAACAGTTTCCCAGACCATCAATATTCCCACGCAGATCATACTTCCCATTGGGATCATCTTTCACAGCGATCTGGTTCTGAGACGGCTTCTGAGTTATTAAGTAAAGCCAATGAACTAGAGAAAAAAGCTAACGATAGTTTAAGTAGTTCTCAGAGTCACAGTAAAGAAGCCGATTGGCATCGTGAGCATAAAAACCAGTCAGATGCCTCTAGTCATGGGAAAGAAGCCCAAAATGCGATGGCTGAATCTGAGAAATATCAGGCGGAAGCTCAAAAGTTAAGGGAACAGGCGAAAAAAGTTTAAGTTTCAGCCTTGAAAAATCTCGTATTTGCTCAAAAGTAATTATCATTAACTTATTGTGGAGAATTTTAAAATATGCCCTTAGATAAGATAGCTGCTGATGCCTTAATTTATGCCGGTGGTGCAGCTTTTAGTGCGCTGGTATCGAGTGGAAATAATGCTTGGTCAGCATCAGAAAATCGTAAATCTTCTGAAAGTATCAGTCGGCTAAATCGGGATTCTTCCGAAGAAATTGCTCGATTAAGTAGAAAGCATTCCGCAGAATTGCAATATAATCAATTAAAATTTTCCGTATTGCAACAAAGAGAAAATCAAGAATTTCAAAGAGAATTAGCTGAACTTAACCACGAAAGAGCGAAGGAAATTGAGGCTTTTCGGGCGCAGGTTAACTTTGCGATTAATCAAAAAAATCTGGATTTTCAAAAATGGCGTTTTGAGCAGGAAAAGAAGATTCAGTATGATATTTTGCAGTTACAGCAAGATTTTCAGCGTGATTTGACCCAAATTCAGCATCAAAATGCTTTAATACAAATGCGGGAAAGGCTTAGGGAAGATAAATCGCCTATTCATAATCCAGCTTTTGATATATTGGAAAATTCTTTTGCCCATCGGGTGATGCCTTTACAGGTGTTAATTTCACCGCCGCAACTAAATTATGATCCCAAAACAGGAAAACCCTATATTTCTGGCGTTGAAGATACTTTAGCGGAAGAAATTCATCAGTTTCTTCGCCAGGGTTATGCTGGTAATCAAAAATGGCCTGTTCAATTCTTAAATGGAAATTGGATTTCTAATAGCCAGGGTGGAAATGCGGCTTTATTATCTCTGCATTCACAGTTGAAAAACATTCCTGTTGTAATCTTGGATACAAAAATTCCCTTCGACGAACTAAATTTCAGTGTGGGATATTGGTTTAGTGGTGATGTTTCCTTTACTCGCTCTTCCATTTTATCGAGTCAATCCGTTTCTCATTTGCTTCATGAATCTGCTAAAAAAAGAGCCTTGAAATGGGAAGAAAAACGAGAAAAAATTAAGGCTAGTGGTAAAGATGAAGCATATATTAAGGCTTTAGGGAAGGTCGATGAGGAAAATTTACAGATTTATTACCAAGAGTTAGCAGAAATTGCTGAGTTAAAACAAATTGGTGTTACCGATTTACCCATTCGCAAGGAATACAAAATCACCGAAGAAGACTACAAAACATTTTATCGATATTTGGCGGTATGGCATTGTTTAGCGATCGGGCTTTATGCTGACATTCTCTTTTTGGGTAATTCTTGGGAAAATACTCCTTTATTGCCTAGTTTAATTCCTTATCTGTTAGAAAAATATCGGGATAACCCTCTGTTAACTTCGGAGTTTTGGCAGGAAGCCATTTCCAGCATTGTGAAGGTTTACGGAGAGTTCTATAATAGTTTGAGGTCGGATTTTGCCTATTGTGGCCATGAAATTCGGATGGAGTTAGCATTATCTTTGGCTAATTTACCAAGCGAGTATCGGTGTTTGGCTTTAGAGCAAGGTAATAAGGCTTTTTCTGATTGGTTACGAGCTAATGATGCGCCTTCGGACAAGGTTTTTGATCTCGACAATGACGCTGATTGTCAGCTTTTGAAACGGATTATTTATCAAGAAGATAAGCCGTTTTTGGAGTCTTTAAAGTTATTGTTAGATAAAGTTAAGGATGTCGATAGGATTGATGGAAGTCAAAGCGCAGGGGTTAAGAGTCTTATAGCTGGTTGGGAGTTTTTGGATAGGTTAGGTATTATTTCAAATGTATCAATGATGGAGTTCGAGAAATCACCAAAGATTATAGACACAAATTCTAAAAAATGCGATAACATTAGTGAGACAGACATCAAAAATCAAAATTCTTCCAAAGGAGAACCCACCATGAACAACAACAATGAAAACCAACAAGCCACTGAAATTCTAAAGAGTTTACAAAGACTTTTTTCAGATCGTCCAGAAGTTTTGAGACTATTAGATCCTACAAATTTAGATCCTGACAGAGTTGCTGGGGAAGTTATTCTGGAAAACTATAGAAATCAGGAAGGATTTGCTTCTCCCGTCAATTTTTATGTGACAGGGAAAACGAGAGCAGGTAAAACCTCTCTGGGTAATACTATATTCGATGGGAAACAGACAGCGATGAAAAGCACTGGCCATCGGGACTGTACTTTTGATTTGGGATCTTTTCAGTCTGCTAATAATTTAAGATATTTTGATTTGCCTGGTGCTGGCTCTAAAGAGGAATTTGAAAACATCAATCGTGCTATTCTGTGTCTTGCTCAAATACAACCAAAAAGAGGCAGAAATCCTATTGTTACCGAATTTGTGTTATCTGATTATACTGACTTTACAAAGACTCAAACGCCTAAGCAGAAAACCATATCTGTAGATGAATGGCAATCAAACAAAAATCAACTAATATACGGGTCTGATGTTATTTTATATGTTATTGCTCCCCATGAAGGGCTGGGACGTGATGATGAAAATTATATGTACGATTTACTATCTGCACAAAAAGAGAAACGGGGTTCAAGCAATGTTGTATTTGCCTTGAACTTACATTTGACTAAAAATGGTGAGCCTAAATATACAAAACCAAATGTTGATGATGCCTATAAAACAATTACGGACATCTATAATGAGGTATTTCCTAATCATCCTACCAAACCTGTAATTATTGAAATAAACTCACTCACAGGACTTGGTGCAGATAAAATTGCAGAGGAAATCTGTAAGTTACTTCCTGCGGATAAGCTCGGAAAAATGGAAGAAGTGCTGGGTGATAAGTTAAAAGAGAAGGCAAGAAAGATAAGAAGTAAAAAGTTTCGTGAAGCCCTAATTTATATCGCTAGTCGTTTGGCGACTTTTAAGGTAGATCAATCCTTTGATAACAGCAGTGATATTGTATTGGGTTCTTATGCAGCAGTATATAGCTATTCTTCAAGAGTTTTCAAAAAAGAAGTTTCTAATGGAGAAAATGCCTATGGAGTCGTTTCTGATTTTGCTGGTCAAACAAAAGAATCTCGCACTGAAAATATTACCATCAAAGAGCCAATTCTTGAATCAATAGAACGTTTTCGTACTATATCTGAGCCTGTATTTGGTAATGTTGAAGAAGTAAACCAAATCATTGTAGAAAATGAAGAAATAGTCGAAACAAAAAGAGGTGGTTTTTTGGGACTTGATCAAAAAATTCGTGGCTCTCGTGTAGATAAAGTAAAGCAGCCAAAAGTTATAGAAGTAAAAACTACAAGGTATCAGCAAATAGGCACAAAACACACAGAGGTAAGTGATGGTTATCAGACAGCCGTAACAGGCTATAATGACAAAATAGTCGGATTGAAGCATTTAAAGGGAGGCTATGACATCATCAAAGGTATTCTAGCAATCGGTTTGGGAATTGAAAGTTTACCAGACGAAAATACTGGTAATTTTAATCATATTTATGAAGCCGGTGAAAAAGAAGTCAATCTTAAGATTGGCAATTTAAAATCGAGAGTTGAGCAGGTTATGAATAATTCCGACTCGAAAAAAGCTGAAAATGAGATTATATCAATTCTCAGAAAAGCACTACTTTAAACAACCTGTTAGGAGGTATAAATAAAATGAATATTCATCAACTTAATAAACCATCTCTTGCGGAGATAAGAGCCAATTTAATTACTGAACAACTTAAAAATTTACCTCCTAATTCTAGTTACATTAATATATATGTAACAGGTAGATCCGCAAGTGGTAAAACGACTCTTGGTAACCGGTTAATTGGTGAAAATTATTTTCTTTCGACAGGAAGGCAAAATACCACACAGGTTGTTAATTTAATTGACTTCTCTGGTGGTTTTAGATTTTTTGATCTACCCGGCGTAGATGGTGGTGGAAGACAAGAAGGTGGGCGATTAGAAAATTATAACCGAGCCGCATTAGGACTAAAACAAGTTCCTAGTTACCCGAATATTGATGAGATTACTGTCGCTATTTACAGAAAAAATAGCCTTCCACAAGAGCATACATATAAATTAAATGATTTTGAAAAACTCCCTTTTAAGCCAGATATAGTATTTTATTTAATAGATCCGAAGAAAGGCTTGTCTAGATCTGAAAAAGACTATGTGATAGATTTAATTGAATCAGGGCATAATGTTATGTATATTTTAAATGTATGGATAGACAAATATCATAAACCATTGGCAACTGGGCAAAATTTTGAAGATACAGAGAAAAGCATCAAAGATATTTATTTTGATCTCCAGAAGAAGAAAGAGCCAGTTATTGTTAGGATAAATTGCCAAACGGGTCAAGGAATTGATAGTTTACTTCAACAAGCTTCTTTATCTTTAGGCGATGCTAGAGGCTTAGTATTTAAACAAATTATTTTGGCACAGCATCAAAAAGCACCACAAGTTTATATTGATTTAATTAAACAAGAATTAAGTAAAATTTTTGCTGATGTTGCTTATTACGAGCCTAAAAGTTATGATGATGCTAAGGAAAAAATGAAAAACACCAGTCGATTATTATGGGATTATTTGGCTTCTTTTTCACTGCATGAGCAAGAAGATTCTCCAAATTCAAATTTTCAAAGAATCATTGATTCTTATTCAGATTTTGAAAAAATTATTAATACACTTATCAAAACAGTTATTAATAGTGTCAAGACAGATCACTATACACCTGTGGCTGTTTCTGTCCCTTTTTGTGAAGTCATTTATGAAGACGTACAATTGTACGGCAACAAAACAGAGATAGTAGATGATTTGGATAATCCAATCTATGAAACGAAGCGAGTTACGACAGATCCAGGCATTTGGGGGGGGATTGGGAATAAACTACAGGGAAAAGAGTGGGAGAATGTGTATTATAAAGAAGAATTTACTGGTAAATTTAGACAGAAACAAATTAATAAAAAAGTTCGTATTGGAACAAAAAAAGAATTTTCAGATATTGAGATATGGTGGGATTTAATTGGTTTAAAAAAATATTCTTACAGTGTTTATAAACCCTTCGGATTATATGGTGTTTGTTTTTTGAAATGTTTGTGTTTAGCGATGGTCAATAGTAATTTTCAAGCCACAAGTCAGTTTAAAAAATATATTTACTCTTACTATTTGTACTTAAAAGTGCTGACTAAAGGAGAGAAAATTGGACAAATAATAAATAATATAAATTTAATTCTTGATCAGAAATATTTTGACCTACCTGCAACAGCAATATTCGTTGAAAATTCCCAAGTATCACCAAAATTAAGATTACTTTTATCTTTTTATAAGGAATTAACTACAAGAATACTTTTTGAGTTAAACAACTTTAAAGCTTTAGCCATTAGGATTGTATTTTGTGTTAAAGAGACTTTTTTAGAAGGTGATAACGAGCAGCAGATTGACTCTTTTGGAATTCAGTGTCGTAAATTAATAGCTTGCTATAGTAAATTTGTTTTGCTTTTTTCTTGGGAATTATACAAGTTTTTGCGAGGTAAATTTACAGATTCATGACAAACTATCAAACAAAAATTAAAATCAAAGTTCCTTTAGATGTTGCTGAAACTTAGAGGAGATATAACGTTTCTTGTACCGATTTCCAATCCCCTTCAGATAGCAAAACTGCATTACCATCGCATCCCTCAATAATAATGGGTTCGTGGGAAACAGTCACCGAATCAATCAAATCCTGCAACTTTTGTTGAGCCTCATTAACCGGGATCATAAATCCTCCTAATTGTTTTCTACCAGTGCCGAAAGAAAATCCTCCGATAATCCTAGCGCCAATTACCCAAACCTGACTCCATTCGTAACTATCTCGGTGCTTACCCTAACGGCACTGGTAAGGCGATATTCTGACTTCATTCCAAACGACAAGTTTAAACAAATCTAAGCGCTTTCCTCACTAGATAATCGTCCTTCAATCGGTTCGTATTCATCTTCCAAGAGCCAGAGTTGAGCCTCTTCATAATCTGGAAACGCCTTGACGAGACGGTACTTTTCAGCAGGATCAAAAACATAACACCCCCTCGCCTTATCGATCAACACTAGCAGGATATAGGGAGGGGACTGCATGGAATCCACCCAAACTTCTAGGAAGCGCCAATTATCCTTCACTAGGTCGGGTTCGAGGAATTGCGTGATATTGGTTGTTTGCATTAATCTTAACCTCGCCGTAGAATAAAGAAGACTTTAAACCATCTGGGCTAATTCGACAACCAATCGCTTCGGCAAAGAATAGCCCATAGCGCTCATAGTTTCGCACATTGCCCGTGTATTCACCCCTTTCCATGATAGCCTGAATAACTCGTAGCATTGTATCTTCATCTTTAAACACATGAATAGCTCGTCCTCGTAACAGTAATCTCCGTGATTGTGGAGTATTCGGTAAATGTTTAGAAATATGTTTAGCGTCAAGAAAAATCTCGCGATTAATTCCGCTCATAATGGTTAGACTTCAACGTCTCTAATAATTGCTGGAATCGGCAGGCCGTCTTCCGCTAAAGCCGCAATATAACCGGCAATCGCCTCTTTTATATTAATCAAGGCTTCTTCTTTCGTTTTTCCCTGACTAACACAGCCTTTGAGACTTGGACACTCCACAATCCAATAGCCATCTTCGTCTCGATATACAATGACTTGCCTCATTTTTCCACTCGCTTTTTAAGAAGTGTTAATAATTACCCCTAATCATAGCAAGCAACTCAGCCAAATTTATTTACCGTTCCTGGATTAGCCTTCCCCCCAACGTCATCTCTAGATTTAGCCCCGGCGCTGGAGAATACTTACACTAGCGGCGTTGGTTTTTCGCAACCAAAGTAAATTACAGATATTAAATTGAGAGTAACTAAACTTGACAATCAGTTTAACAATGCGCTAGAGTAACTGAAACTTCTAGACTGTAACGCTGGCTGAAGGGAAGCTATTAATTTCGACTAAATTTCTTTACTACTAAACTAAGAAAATATAATTATGACAAACTATCAAACAGAAATCCGAATCAAAGTTCCTTTAGATGTTGCTGAAACTTATTGGAATGCAACGGAAGAAGAGCGTCAAAAAATAGCAGAAAAAATCGCTTTTTATGTTCAATCTTCAAATTTATCTAGAAAAGAATCTCTGGACAAATTATATAAAAAGATGGATAATATTGGACAAAAAGCACAAGAGAAAGGATTAACCCCTGAAATTTTAGAATCTCTCTTAAATGAAGATGACTAGACGCTTTGTTATCGATACCAATATTATTATCAGTTCTGTTTTATCGCCCAAGAGTAAACCCAATACTGCTTTTAAAAAAGCGCAACAATTAGGAATCATTATCGTGTCCTCTGCCACTTGGCAAGAACTGGAAAGCGTCTTATCGCGACCAAAATTTAGCCGCTATATTAGTCTTGAAGAACGTCAACAATTTTTATTAGACTTTTCGGAAACTGTGGAATTTATTTTAAATATGGAATTCAGAACGGATATTTGCCGAGATACTAAAGATAATAAATATTTAGAATTAGCCGTTAATGGTCAAGCAGAATCGATCATTACAGGAGATCAAGATTTACTCATTTTACATCCTTTTCTGTCTATCAATATTGTTACAGTTAATGATTTTTTATTCAACAAGTAAATTAATTAGTGCTTGCTAACTATCAGTCAAATCCTTTTGTAGTCAGGCTTCCAGTAATATTCAGCCAACCCTCGTTAGGGTCCGGAGATTGCTCGCGCCTACGTTGATTGGAGTTATGGCGGGAAATCGGCTAATATCGAGAGATTACGCCAACGTTTTCGAGAATTTGTCAAGTTGGTGAAAAAGTGAGCTTGAGAGCAGTTATCTTAATGGTGAGGTAGGAAGTTTTCGTTTTGGGGGGTCGATCGCCGGTCGTCCATAGCAAATTAGGTTACACTTTATCTTGATGAGAAAGGCTATAAACAACACTATGTTAAGAAATGTAACCAAGGCCGAAACCCTTACTGTTGCCTTGTCTGCACAGTTAACTTTATTTTTGTCCGACTACCGATAATTCTCAGCCAGTAATTTATAAGCAGATCAATGTCATCTTGTCAAGTATTTGAACAATCAATTCAAATTAAAGCTAGTGCCACGACGGTGGAGCGTTGTATCACGGATTTAGAGTTAATGCGTCGTTGGTTGAATCCGGTGTTAGTTTGTGAACCTATCGGCGATTGGAAGACCGATATCGGTGGGAGAAGTCGTTTTTTGATTCAAATCCCCCTAATTCAGCCGACGCTAAAAAGTACGGTGATTGAGAGGGAACCGGGATTAATTGTCTGGCAATTTGAAGGCTTTTTTCGCGGTTGCGATCGCTGGGAATGTCAACCCAATGATGGCGGCACTTGTTTAATCAATCGTTTTGAGTTTGCGATTCCTAATCCGGTTGTGGGGTGGGGATTCCAGCAATTCGCCGCCAAATGGACTAAAAAGGATATGGAAGCGCAATTAAGACGCTTAAAACGAGTAGCCGAGGAAATTTATCTACTTTCAGCAACAAGTTAAGCTGATGGGGTGGTAAGCGGGGGGTTTTGGGGATGGGAGAATACCCTCACCCCCAACAGCTAACCCCTGATCCCTAATCGATCGAGATCGACTGGGGACTGTTGCCGTTATCCTGATTATTGTCGTTAAAACTGACTAATCCCTGCTCTTCTAACCATTTTTTGAGGGGATCGTCCGAAAGTTTCAAGCGCAGTAATCCAGAGGCAAAACCACCGAAAAAAGCGATCGGTTGTTGAATCAGTTCTTTAACAACGGGTTGTAATTCATCGAGAAACATCTTATTCTATCTCCTGATATTGTCACACCTATCAATGTTAAGTTAATTGAAGTGATTCTGTAAGACTAGCATGACTGAAACTCCCAACACGGTGAAAAAATCTTTCCGGCTAACCCCGTTTATTTTCCTAGGAATACTGCTCATCTGGCTAGGAATTAGGTTAATTGCTCCCGATAGCGTCAGTTTATTCGCTGGTACTCGTCCCGATTATTTGGGAGTCAGGGAGGGTAAACTGGCCCCTTGTCCGGTCACTCCTAATTGTGTTAGTAGTCAGAGTCAGGATCAGGCTCATGCGATCGAACCCCTTAGTTATCAGGGTAGCGGTGAAAAAGCGATCGAGCAATTAGCTAAAATTATCGCCTCCCAACCGAGAACTAAAATTATTAACCAAGATAGTAACTATCTCTACGCCGAATTTAGCAGTCAATGGATGGGATTTGTCGATGATCTAGAATTTTCTCTTAATCCTAGCAAAAATGCGATCGATGTTCGCTCGGCCTCCCGGTTAGGAGAATCGGATTTAAATGTCAATCGAGAACGAGTGGAAACCCTGAGAAAACTCTTTTCAGTGATCAGTAAACAGTAAACAGTGAAAAGTAATCGGGTGCATCTCAATTTTGTAGAAATATCTATACTACATTTGGGCGCACGCGATGCGCCCCTACCATTGGTGCGATAATATTATTATTGTAGGGGCGAATTGCATTCGCCCTCTTTAAATGACTTCTGCTGCTCACCTATATGTCAGAGAAAGTCACCAATAGGAGATGCACCCAATCAGTAATCAGTAATCAGTAAACGGTGAAATGACTCAGAGAATACTGACTCGGAGAATAATATAAGAAAAATTATGTTTCGTCCCCAACCGATACCAGCAAAAGCAGGACAGGAATCCGTCTGGGATTATCCTCGTCCCCCGCGCCTAGAATTATCGCCTAAACACCTAAAAATTATCTTTAATGGGGTGATAATTGCCGATACTAAAAGCAGTTATCGAGTTCTAGAAACCAGTCATCCTCCAGTTTATTATCTACCGCCCCAAGATATTAAAATGGAATACCTGCAAGCCACAGCAGAAAAGTCTTTTTGTGAGTGGAAAGGTCTAGCGGGATATTACAATATCACCGTTGGGGATCAACAGGCAATTAACGTCGCTTGGTATTATCCGGATCCAACACCAGAGTTTCAAGCAATTAAGAATTATCTGGCTTTTTATCCTGCCAAAATGAGCGCTTGTTATGCCGATGGGGAATTAGTACAACCGCAGCCTGGCAACTTTTACGGGGGATGGATAACCTCCGATGTGGTTGGTCCATTTAAAGGCGTTCCCAATAGTTGGGGCTGGTAATCACGTTAAGTAAGTAGGGTTTGCTGAAAAAGTTTATTGGTGGAGTCAGGAGCCGGTCGTCAGGAGATTATTTTTATTTATTCTTCCCACACCCCACTTCCCCAAAACCCCACACCCCACACCCCACACCCCACACCCCCTTAACTCCTAGTTTCTACTTTTTACGAGAAATTATGACTATATCCCAACCCGATCTAGAACCCACTTGGATGACGATTATTCGCCTCTTGCGCTGGGATAAACCCGCCGGTAGGTTAATTTTGATGATTCCCGCTTTATGGGCGGTATTTTTGGCGGCAGACGGTGTGCCACCGCTACCCTTGATCGGGGTGATCGTTTTGGGAACTTTGGCCACTAGCGCCGCCGGCTGTGTGGTTAACGATCTTTGGGATCGGGATATCGATCCACAAGTCGATCGCACTCGTAACCGTCCTTTAGCGGCCAGAGCTTTATCGATCAAGGTTGGTTTGATTATCGCTCTGA
This sequence comes from Microcystis sp. M049S2, assembly GCF_020245625.1. Lineage (NCBI taxonomy): Bacteria > Bacillati > Cyanobacteriota > Cyanophyceae > Chroococcales > Microcystaceae > Microcystis > Microcystis sp. M049S2. The sequence continues at coordinate 17,627 of NZ_JADBUN010000055.1, forward strand.
TTTCTTTCTTGTGCGCCGCAATTTTAGCTTTATATCTCAATTTCCTGAGTTTTTGCCTATGTGTGGCCGCCGTTCCCTTGATTATCTGCTATCCTCTCGCCAAGCGTTTTTTTCCTGTACCCCAATTGGTTCTTTCTCTCGCTTGGGGTTTTGCGGTTTTAATCTGTTGGAGTGCCGTCACTGGGGCGTTAAATAGTAATACATTTATATTATGGGGAGCGGTGATTTTTTGGACATTGGCATTTGATACAATTTATGCTCTGTCCGATCGAGAGGATGATCTCAAGGTTGGTATTAACTCTAGTGCCATATTTTTCGGCAAATACGCCCCAGAAGCCGTGGGAGTCTTTTTTGCCCTAACAGTGGGTTTATTGGCTTGGGAGGGGCAAAAAATGCAGTTATCAGCCTCTTTTTGGCTAGGGTTGGTTGTAGCGGCGATCGCTTGGTGGCGTCAATACCGGCTGTTACGTCAATCGGATTTACCTAAACCAGTTTATGGTCAAATGTTCGGTCAAAATGTTTGGGTCGGTTTTATTTTATTAGCGGCTATGATTGCGGGGAGTTATTTTTAAATAAGTAAATCGAGCAATTTTCTACTCTTTCGGTCTGCCTAGGTGTTTTTTAAACTCGATCGCTCTAAAATCAAGTTAGTAAGTAGCTAGACACAATTAATTAGACATATCTAACCACCTCTTGCATGAGTGCCTATCCTAACCAAGAAGTTAATTTTTTCCTACTACTTAAATTACCGATCCGTAACCAATGCCTAACTCGAAATCTAGTAGCGTTTGGGATCACAAACCCCGTTGGTGTCAACCTTGGTCGATTTTATTGACAGGAATTACCCTAATTGCTGGGTGTTGGTTTTTAACTCAGCGTCTCTGGTTAACCCTACTCCTATCTATTCCTATACTCCTCTGGTGGTTTGTCTTTCTAATTCTTTATCCGAGGACGATGCAGCAACAGTTAAACACAGAAAGAGTCGGGGAAAGCATTGATTAAAACAGGAAAGACAGGACAGGGATTTTTATCCTGTAATTGACTACTTTCATCTCCGCGAAAAGTGTTCCAACGGAAAGGAGCTTTTTTTTCACTCGACATCCATAAAAGTCTTTTTGCTCGTGTCATCGCTACATACAAAAGTCTGTATTCTTCAGCTTTTTTAAGTTGTCCAGCTTCTAACCAAGCGCTTAAAGGTGGGGGAATAATTGGTATGCTGTCGGGGTTTAAATAGCGTTGATGAACCGCTGCTCGAATTTGCGCTCGTGCCACTTCTGCGAGGGTAAAATCTCCCAAAAATTTCGCCCCATTGGGGACCCAAGGTTTGCCAGGAATAATATCTTCGTGAAGAAAGGGAATAAAAACATAATCCCAGTCTAAACCCTTGGCTTTGTGCATAGTAATAATCGTCAGTTGTCCGGGACGAGTATAACAATCGTCGTTATCTTCTTCCACCCCTTCAAAGCGCTCAGAGGCGATAATTTCATTAAGAGTATTAATTGTGTTTTTCAGAGAACTATTACCAGCAGTTTCCTGATAAATACGGGCGGTTAATTTTTGCAAAGTTGCTAATTCTGACCCCGAATATTGGAGAGTCATAGCGAAAAAAGACAGGAGTTGATAATGGGGTAATTCTAATCTAGCTTTTAGTAAACTGCAGCAATAACGACGGGCGATTTTTTCGTTAGATTTCAGTTCAGGATCGAGGGGAGTGGGATAAAGAAATTGTTCGGGATAGGTAACTAAAGGATTTAAGTCTTGGGCAGTAATTAAACCCCTCAATTGTAACACTTCTAAGGCCGCTTTGAGATAATCGGGAGAGTGGGGACGTTCGACAAAAGCCAATAGTTTCAGCATTTCGGCGGGAATTTGGGAAAAGCGATCGATCTCATTAGCTTCAAAAATTCTGATTTGATAACTTTTATAAAAATGGGCAAATTTTTGAGCAAAAAAGTGTCCTTGTCGATTTTCTCTAACGAGGACAGCGGCATTATGTTGAGGGTTTTCTTGAAGTAATTTAACTAGACGTTTTTCAATTAATTCTACTGTTTGATAAATGTCATCGGGTTGATAAATTTCTAATCCTTTTCCCTCCTTAACTGGATTAGGTTGGGGATCTTCGGCGCTGACGGGAAGAATCGCTTGAACCCGAAAAGGAGCCTCGGTAACTTTATGATTATCTTTTCGCTGTTTCCAATCTCGATCGACCCATTGTAACACTAAATTAGCAGCTTCAATAATTTTAGTATTGCTGCGACCTGCTTGGTTCATAGTGGATAAATTGCCTTCGCTTTGACAACTTTCACAAAACCAATTAAAGTAAACAGGATCGGCGGGGGTAAAGGTGGAATTAATGGCTTGATTGGGATCGCCGACGCGAATTAAATTAGGTATTTCTCCGTCATTATTTTTTGCTAAAATAGTAATTAGTTTTTCTTGGAGAGGACTAGAATCCTGTGCTTCATCTTCAAAGACTCCAAAGACAGATTTTTGCCATTGTCGGCGAATTTTTTCTTCCTCTAATACTCGCAAGGCTCCTAAAATCATGTCATCATAATCTATATAGTTTTTCTGACGCATCAGGATTTCATACTGTTGGTACAAACCACTAGCAATAGCGAGAATTTGATAATTATCGTCGGTATAGTGGCTTAATTCCCAGACTTGCTGCGGTGATAATCCCGAACTTTTTAGCTCATGAATGGCCGTATAGGCAAGACTAGGTAAAATTTCGGTTCTCAGCACCGATTGACGGCGTAATCTTTCTGTTTCCTCCCCATCAAATTCTACTCCTTCTAATAACTTTTGATAACGAATTGGGTCAGCAATTAGCCATTTTTCCACCGAGTTTCTAATAATTCTGTGGCTAGGAGTCGGAATAACTAAGGTAGAAGATTCGAGGTCTAATCCCGATAATTCCGGGTAACGACGGGCTAATTGTAGGGCCAGTCCGTGCAGAGTTTGGACGCTAAAACCTTGGGCTGAAAGTTGTAAATCTTGCAAGCGTTGTTTAATTTTAGCTTTAATACTAGCGGCAGCCGAGCGCGTGTAGGTGACAATAATTAACTGTTTCTTAGCATGAAGTTGCTCACGAGCAATAACCATGGCGGCAGCTACGGCCAAACTGTGGGATTTTCCCGCCCCCGGCACCGCAGAAATGGCCATTTTTCCCCCTTGCCAATCGGCTAATTCCTGTTGTCCGGCTCGCAGTTGTTGCCGGAGATTGACCAGTAAATTTTCTCGATTAATTACTTTAGTTTCGCTCATTATGCCCCGCCAATTTTATTTTTAGTTTAATTGTATTACTATTTTAGTTGATCCTTAAACTAATTGCTGTAAAAGTTAGCTACAGATAACTAGAATGGGGAGATGGGTTTTTTTCAGTGAACAGTAATCAGTAATCAGTGAAAAGAAAGTAGCAAAGTTTTCACCTAACACTGTCCACTTAAAACTGTAATCTGATCACTGATCACTGATAAGTAGGTAGGTATTGAAAACTTTCAGATCCCCCCGCCTATCGGCACCCCCCTTATCAAGGGGGGCAGGGGGGATCGAACCTAAAATCCATTTGTAATTTAATTATAACCAGCTACTTAACTGATCACTGATAACTGATATGTAGCCAATTTTGTTGTACTTCTACCCGAATTTTGCCGGTTAAGGAAGAAGTGGCATCGCGATTAACACCAGTAATGAGATTAACCACTGACTCAACTTCGGCGAAATTAGGGGATGAGGGTAAATATTGAGCTAAAAATAAACGAATCACTCGTCTTTGTATCGCTAGAGGTAGAATTTGTAAAGGGGAGCGATCGAGTCTTTGTTGATCTAGATCGATAACCTGACGAAAAATATCCCGGGCAATACTATCTAAATAATCGCTTTCTGCTTCCAAAATTTCGGCAGTTTGGGCGAGATGTTTTTCAATTTGGGGATTTAAATTAGTTTGCAGGTAGGGTAATAATTCCCGACGGATGCGATTGCGAGCATAGCGTAAATTCTCATTAGCTCGATCGTACCAGATCGGTAATTCTCGACTTTGACAAAAAGCGAAAGTTTCCCCGCGAGTGACATTTAAGAGGGGACGGACTAAAAAAATATCCGGGGTTAAACTTGTCAACCAAGTTAAGGCAGAAAGTCCATCACTACCGGCTCCGCGCGTGAGATTATAAAGAAAAGTTTCCGCTCGATCGCTCCTCGTGTGTGCCGTGAGAAGATAATTAAAACCCTGTTCTTGGGCGATTGTTTGTAAAGCTTGATAACGCCATTGTCGGGCCTTGGCTTCCGTTTCCGCCATGGGGGGTGCGGTGGCAATATAAACGGGTAATTGCCAAATTTCGGCGATTTTCTGCACATGAGCCACTAATCCTCGGTCGTAAGACCAACGGTGATCACAGTGAGCGATCGCTAGTTGCCAACCCCAACGAGAGCGCAAATCCAGCAATAATTGACCTAAACAGAGAGAATCCTGACCTCCCGACAATGCCACTAACAGAGACGCATTTTTAGGTAGTAATTGTCCCTTTTTCACCGTGGTTTCCAGACGAGTATGGAGAGGTGTCCAAAAATTAGCCAAAATTTTTAGATTTATTTACTTGACAAATGACAGATAACCAGAAAAAGAGAAGGGAGAGGGGCTCTTCTCGACTTTGTGTGATAATTTTTGCTTATAGAATCGTGAAATGTTCACTGGGAAAGAATTTTAGGACTATTTTGCTGAAGAAACTATCAGTATAGACCCCGTTTGCACACAAAAACCAGAAGAGCCGGAGAGGGAATTATGAATTATGAATTATGAATTGGGAAGAATAAATAAAAGCAATCTTCTGATAACTGATAACTGATAACTGATAACTTATAACTGATAACTGATAACTGATAACTGGTAACTGA
>NZ_JADBUN010000056.1:0-15554 GCF_020245625.1 Microcystis sp. M049S2
GGAGGGATCAGGGGTAAAATTCAGGTACTTTTTCCCTGAAAATTAGGTAACTGACTACCTCAAAATCGGTAAAACCCTACACCCCACACCCCACACCCCACACCCTGCCCCCACCAACAAACTTTTTCAGCAGACCCTATATAGCGTTTCCTAAGCTAGTGAGGTACACCTGTTTTTCTTCCCCTTTGCCTTTTGCCTCTTGCCTTTTGCCTAAAACCCATAACTTTTGTACCTCAGCAGACTGAAAAACGCTATATATTGGCTTCAAAAACGGGACAATAGCCTTCAGCAACCACTTTAAAACCGTAGAGAGGAGAAGCGGGATTCCAACAGCGCTGACTTTTGTAGTGGACACAGACACGACAGCAATCCATCTCCTCTAAAGCTTTGGTGATGCGATTGGGACTCTCGCTTAATAATTCCCGTTGGGAGACTCCCCGCAATAATAATTCTTCCCCTTGCCAGCGAGCTTCTACCAGTCCCGTATCGGCGAAATTACTCCACCGGGGATCCCGGGTGATCGACTCTGGTAAAGTGATAGTGATGATCGAATCCGATTCATTTAATTCTCCCTCATAGTGACTGGGGGCCGGGGGTGTCGGTTGCATAAAGCGATCGCCAATAGGCAATTCCACCAGAGTTCCCACGGCTGGAGAATGGAGTTGATAACGGCTTTGTAATTCTTCTAAACTGGTCAAATCCGCTAGATATAGGGGGGAACCATGGACGAACATGATATGCTGCGGCCGCAGGTTATGGATCAGTTGGGTGGTGTTGCGACTATCGCTATGTTCGGCCAGTAGATAGGTTTCTTGGCTAATTAATCGCGAACGCTGTGCCGCTTTTAATCGGGGATTCTCCAGGTTGATATCGTGCAGGTGTTGGGGAACTAACATTAACCAAGGTTTATCCCCTTGCAGATATTTACTCACCTCCTCTAGGCGATCGATTAGTAAAATTATCGGAGTGGTTCCCCCTAGAGGTGTCGGTTTTTCTGGCAACCTTCGCAACCGGGGACAGATGCGCTCATCCCAAAATAAGGGCTGATGTTTGGCAAAATTCTGGACAGATGCGGGAAATTGTGGTAAAATTTCTAGGTAGGCATCGCAAGCTTTAGCGATCTTGCCCCCAACCCAGATATCAATGTCGCGGCCTGTGAATTGGTGGTGCGACCGCAGTAATTTTAAAATTTCTTGACCCAATCCCAAAGCGGGGACGGGTAGTAGGACATTTTGCCCCTCGGCGATCGCATGATAGATGCGATTCATCAACTGTTTTTCCTGCTGTCGTCGGTGGGGATGGCGTTCTGTGCCGTAACTGCCTTCAATAATCAGCACATCGGGGGATACTCCCCGCAGCAGATCGATCGATAATCCTTCCACCAGTTGAAAATTAGATAGGGAAAAATCGCCGGTATAGAGGACTTTATAGGTGCGTTTGGGGGTTTTGTAGGTGAAGAGAACCACGGCAGCCCCGGGTAGGTGGCCGGCCGGAAAAATCTCGACGGTGAGATCATCAAAGAGAGCGATTGGCGATCGCCATGGCCAACCCTGACAGAAACTGCCGATTTCCTCGGCAGAATCGGGCCATTGTAGGGGCAGCAGTTGTACTGTCACCTCACTGGCATAAACTGGCAATTGGGGATAGGTCTGATGGAGAGCCATTAACCCACGGATGTGATCGCTGTGGGCATGACTACAGAACACCAGATCTACGGGTGGTTTTTTGTTTTGGGTGAGGGGTTGCATATCGGCCAAACCGCAATCTAAAAGTATGCGATAGGGCCCGATTTTCAGGAGGAGACAAACCCCTTCCGATGTGTGACCGACACCAAAAGGTAAACAGGATAAAAGGGATTTCGACCCCCAGACAGCAGTAGAGCGTTGAACCATGGCAACCCTGATTATGATGACTGGTTAGTGAGCCGAACCATTGCCATCGTAGTTATCGCTATCGTAAAAACCGTTGCGGGTGCCGAAAAAGAGACAAGAGACGGTGAATACAGCCGTTAATGCCAACAGGATTAATTTGATGTCCATATAATTAGTGCAACTCCTCAGAGGGTATCTCCCCTAATACTAACCCAACTTTTTCGGTTGTTAGCAGCTAGGTTTTGAATTTGTCCCTGGGCGCTCAACCTCTTTTAATAATTAAACTTGCCAGTAATTTGTGATGATTTCATCAAAAACTACTGATAATTGTCGGAAGAATTAGCATTTTTTGTCATAATAGTCAAGAAAATTTCATAAAAATTTAGCCTGACTTTAAATGATCCTTTTCTCACGTGCGACGTAATGATACTAAATCCGTTGAGTATCTGCTACATATCAAGACAGGCAATAGGCAAAAGGGGAAATAAATAATCATTCTTTAATAACCGGATTTAGTATTAGACATGAGGCAAAAGCAAACAAGTTATTGATTTTGACTCAGATTAGCTCAATTCAATTATAGTGGAATTTTACTATGGGTTTTCGATTAAATTTGAAGGCTATTTGATTAGATGATAAAGTTAATTAAGGTTGATTAAAATTAAGGTTTGTTAAACTCGGCTAAGTCATTGGTCTTTTCAAGAAGAGGATAACGAATTGCTGTTTCATCGACTAGACTAGATAAATACTCATAAGTGTGACGAATTTCATAGGCATTATCATCACTTTTTGCTTGGTTACACTGCCAGCATACCAGTTGTAAATTATCAAAATCAAACATTTTTTCGGGACAGCGAACCTTATTAATTATATGATCGATAGTCACATAATTGGGATGAAAAAATATCTGATTGATTTGATTAATAACTTTTTCCCCTTGAGAATTATTATATTCGTAACCCCTTTTGATAGCTTCTGACTGAGAAGAAGTTTTAAATTCTTCGCCATGTTTCATCTTTTTACTACAAAAAGGACAGGGTTTTTCTTTGGCCATTGTTCGATATTGATTCGGGCTAATTAATCCTTTTTGGGGATGTTCGATAACTGCTAGATGTTGATTAGCATTCCAGATTTCTGCAATTTCATCGGAGCTATAGAATTGGGACAACTTTGATTTTGATACTTTAGTCATGGCAGTACATAATAATCATAATAAAGGATATTTAGCCAAAGCTTTATCTGCTATTTCATGCAAATTTTTAGAGACTTTTTCCAACTCTTTTTTTCCGTCTTCAGATATTTTTTTAGCTTTTTCAGACTCAATAATTGCTAAATCAATGGCTTTGACGAGATTTCCTTTATTTAATTCATGCTCAAATAAACTGACAACTTTATAAGTATTATTTTTAAAATCCTGAAGAAGTTCCCAAGAGCTTTTAACCTTTCCCCAGCCGCTATTATAATAGCCCTTTTTTCTCGCTTGTCCTTGTTGCTCTAGGGAAAGGCGATGAAATACTTCACTATTTCTTTTTTGCCATTGGCGATAGTTCATTTCTTCTAGTAAATTCATGGCTTCAGTTCCTGTTCATCTGCAAAGTAACGAGTGATTTCTTGCCACTTTTTGTCGCCATAGTTATTAATAATATATTTTTTAATATCCCCCATTTGTCTTCGTAGTTTATCATTAGTTTTTTCCAGAGATTCAACTGTAGAGATGGCTCGCTCTTTTATTTGTGTAATCCCATCCTGTTGTTGCTGAATAGTATTTTTTAGATCGCTCACCGCTAGATTATAACTGTCTTTATGAACTAATTCCTTTTCTAGTAAAGCCTGTTGACGTTCCCAGCCAGTTTTAGATAGACTAGCCTTTAACCATTGACCTAAACGATAAATCTCAGATTGATCAAAGTCTAATAAATCTTGACGGAACCGCTCCAACTTGTGTAGCAATTCATTAACTTTTTCTTGCCAATAACTGACTTCTTGTTTAAGCTCAACATTCTCGTTGGATAAATTCTGATTACTTTTTCCTAACTGTTCAATTTTGCCCTGGTGTCTGGATATTTGCAAGGACTGAGTTGAATTAACTTTGGCTCTCTCATTTCGTTCTTGTATGATAATCTGGAACAATTCCGCCGCTACAGGATCATCAAGATGTTCTACAATCCATTCTAGATGACGTGCTTTTAACCTATCGCTCAAATAGCCCTTAATTTCTATGTGTTGTTCTTTCAATAAGACCAGATTAGATTTAATGGTCATGACCGTAATTTTGACTTTAGTAAACTATCCATAGTTATTTTAGTACAAGTATAAGCTTTTGGAAAAAAGCAATCTTATCGGTCATGGTAGTTTTGCCTGTCTCTGGGAATCAACTCGGACTGACTAAAGAAACAAAGGAAAATGGAAATTTTGCCGATCTAGGGCTGGCCTTTGCTATAAGTGAGCTATATAGCGCCTCCTTGGCTAGTGAGGAAATTCTCAAACGCTAAAGCTGAGAGCTTACCGCTATAACTAAGCACACGAATCACCCAGACTGAGAAAATATCATGCGTATCGCTCACGATGTCACCGAATTGGTTGGCCGCACACCTTTAGTACAATTGAATCGGATTCCCCAAACAGAGGGCTGTCTTGGCCGAATTGTGATGAAATTAGAAGGGATGAATCCCGCTGCTTCCGTCAAAGACCGTATTGGCACCCACATGATTAATAGCGCCGAAAAAGCGGGTTTAATCAATCCAGAAAGCACGGTTTTAGTGGAACCCACTTCCGGCAATACGGGAATTGCTCTAGCGATGACTGCGGCAGCTAAGGGTTATCGCTTAATTTTAACTATGCCGGAAACGATGAGTTTAGAGCGCCGGGCGATGTTAAAAGCCTACGGTGCTACCCTAGAACTTACCCCCGGTTCCCAAGGCATGAAAGGGGCAATTTTACGCGCTCAACAAATTGTCGATAGTATCCCCGGCGCTTATATGTTGCAACAATTTCGCAACCCTTCTAACCCAGAAATTCACCGTCTCACCACTGCTGAGGAAATTTGGCAAGATACCGACGGACAGGTAGATTTTATTGTTGCGGGTGTGGGTACTGGTGGCACGATTACGGGAGTCGCTGAAGTGATTAAATCTCGTAAACCTAGTTTTCAAGTAGTCGCGGTGGAACCTTTCAATAGTCCGGTGATTTCTGGTGGTAATCCCGGTCCCCATAAAATTCAGGGTATCGGTGCGGGTTTTATTCCGGAAGTTTTACGCACAGATCTGATTGATGAGGTAATTACTGTCAGTGATGAGGAAGCTTTTCAATTTGGTCGTCGTCTGGCAAAAGAAGAGGGTTTACTTTCGGGGATTTCTTCCGGTGCCAATCTTTGCGCTGCGATTCAACTGGCCCAACGACCGGAAAATGAGGGTAAATTAATTGTGGTGATTCAGCCTAGTTTTGGAGAACGTTATCTGAGTACGCTGATGTTCCAAAATATCGAGGAGCGCGAGTTAACTTTGGTGTAAAAAAATATCCTCTTCAACCTCTACAGTGAGCCTTTAGCTTTAACTATAGCAGTTATCTTAAATGGTGGCCTAGGATTCAGGCGCAGGTCGTCGGTCGTCAGTATTCTCCGAGTCAGGAGCCGGTCGTTAGGAGACAGGTTTTAGGTTTTGGGGTTTTGGGGTTTTAGTTCAATTTCCCCAGTCCCCCACTTCCCTGTACTTTTTAAACAGGATTTAGTATTAATCGTATTTTAGGAGGGATTTTTTCACCTGTAGGGGTATTTGTAAAGGTTGCGGTTTGATTGCTTCTTTGCCAGCAAAATTATCCAATAAAGCCGATCTCACTTGTGCATCGGTTTCTCGCGAGAGAAGATAACGGAAGTATTCTTGACATTGTTCTCGACGACTGGGGGAAAGTTGCATTTCACTTAAACGTCGGACTGCCATTAAGCGCATTAAGGGATCATTGACGGTTAATTTTTCTAACCAGCGATCAAAGTTTTTTGACTCATTTTGACCGCGATGGTCGAGAAAATGCCATCCTAGCAGGATTAAAGTCAAAACCGTGCCAAATCCTTGCAAAATTGAGGCCAGGGCCAACCAGCGATTTTCGGCATAGGTCCAAATTGCGACAGCGAGATAGGTGGCTAAACTGCCCAAGCCGCCAGAGACTACTGATAAAGTTAACTTACCGCTATCGGCGCTGAAAAAAGCACGCCCCCACAGCCACAGCGATGGCCAGTTTTGACCCTGGAGATGGTAAACTCCAATCATCGCCCCCACCCCGGTTAAAGTGGCCAAAACTAACTGCCAATTCCACGCCCAGAGGATCAAAAAACTAGCACAAGCTGCCGCCCATGTCAAAAATTGACGGGTTTTTTTTGCGGCGAGAGTTTTAATGACTCGACGCTGCAGAGCGGGGGAAAAATAGGGAGGAAGACGGAATACTGAAGACACGGGAAGTTTTTCACTGAGGGTTTGATGATCACTATAGCCTGTTCTCAGGCAGACAGATCATTTTTCTTGGTAAAAATCCTCGTGGCAAAAGAGGGAAGTGTTAGGGTGGGCTAAAATTGCGATCGAGAATCGGCTAAAGTTCAGGTTGGCGAGCTTAGGTGTTAAGATGGTTTGCAATCAAACTCAACTTTTTTTAGTAATAAATAGCTCAACAATATTCTGTAAACTTATATACATAAATCTAAAGAAATATATTAATTTGCAATCCTTAGGGCAGTAAATTCTGATAGACGATCTAGAGTAGTAGGTATAAATACCGCACATAATTTTACCTAGTCACGCCAGCTATCTAACTCATCTATTTCACTTCCGAACAGAGTTAGAACTTCCTTTGTCTCGGTTGAGTCTTGCGGAAATTTTACCTTAAGGAAAATCTCGATAATTTTGAGTCATGATTCACTAGAATCCTCAAATATTCCATAAACTGGCGAGTTTTAAGAAACCTAGGAGGTTCATCGCTATGAAAAGCCGTCTTATTGTTTGTTGTGATGGAACTTGGCAAGATTTAGGACAAGGTTATCCTACCAATGTTGTCAAAATGGTGCAAGCTATCACACCACTTGATGATAGTAAGGGCAACCCCATCCGTCAAATCATCTACTATGACGAAGGGATTGGGACAAAACAATCTAATACCGAGGTGACTGATACTTTAATTAAAATTGCTGGAGGTGCTTTGGGCATTGGCATGGATCATAAGATTGAGGATGCCTATCGTTTTCTGTGCTTAAACTATCAACCTGAAGATGAAATTTATCTCTTTGGGTTTAGTCGGGGAGCTTACACTGTACGCTGTTTAGCTGGGTTAATTTATAATTGTGGTTTGTTGTATCGAGAATTTATCCGACAAATTCCCAAAGCCTACGAAATTTACCGAGACAAACAAGACCCAAATAACGCACCTAACGGTAAAAATGCCATTGATTTCCGTAATCAGTATGGACGACGAGTTCCCATTAAAGCCTTATGCTGTTGGGATACGGTTGCTTCTTTAGGTATCCCTGATATCGTTCATTCTCTGCACTTGGATGAAAAGTTCAACGAACGTTATCGCTTTTATGATTCGACCATCAATCCTACAATTGAAAAGGCGTTTCATGCAGTTGCCATTGATGAAATTCGTAAGGTCTTTGATGTAACACTAATGCGTCCCCATTCTACCCACATCAGACAACAAAAAGAACAGGTGGTTCAAGTTTGGTTTCCGGGGGGTCATGGTTGCGTTGGTGGAGGTTCTCAGGAAGAATCTGGCCTATCCGATGGAGCTTTATTATGGATGATGGAACAAGTCGAAGCCTTGGGTTTGGCCTTAGATAAAAGTTATATTCAACATGAAGTTCATCCCAATTGTAGTGCGCGTTTTGATAATACGTCAAAATGGCCATTTAATGTAGCGGGAACAGCACCTCGTCAGTTTGAAGGGGATGTTAGCAATTTGCATGAAAGTGTTAAAAATTGCTGGACAGACCTGAATATTAATCCCCCTTATAAACCCGCTATTCCCGAAATTCAAATTATGCTTGAGAAAGAGCTTGGTGCTTTGAGAAAGAAAGAAATAGTCTCTGTTTAGCACTTCTCTACCTCAAAAATGTCGCCTTCACTTTACTTACATAAACACTCATAATCTGAACTAATTAGGAGGATTTACACAGCTGCTCGGCTTTGGGTGATGATTTTTGCTTATGGAGTCGTGAAATACTTACTAGGCAACAGTTTTAGGACTATTTAGCCCTTGAATCATAACTCATTGATGACAAAAGTTTCCTCAAATGGGGATGGATGCTATGAAAAACTTGATGAGAATTATTATTTCAGTTAGTTTAAGTCTGGCTGTTTTTCCGATTAATAGTAATAGCACCCATCTCCTGTCTCAATTAAAGGAAGAAAGCTATGTCAAAATCATCCAAAAGTTATTGATAACGGAGAACCTAGAATCCGATCCTTTTGCTTTGATGAGAGAGGAAAGCTTAGGGAAACTAAAACTTGATCTTTTTGCTCAACAAGTTATCCAATTACTCGGAAATCCTAGACAAAAAGGAGGAGTAGAGTTTTGGGCAGGGGATGCACTTTATCATCAATATTGGTATTATCCTAATCAAGGTATTACCCTCAGCATGGCATCAGAAACTGAAAAAGGACAGCAAAATATTGCCTTTATTAAATTAGTTTTCCCTTCAACACTTCCAACCAAACGAGGCATAACAATTGGCAGTTCAATAGAGGAGGTTAGCCTTGCCTATGCCAAAGAAAAAGATCAAGAGATGTCAATACCTGATCAAACTTTTGTCGCTGGTTCAATTTATGGAGGATTGATTTTTACCTTTGATAATGGTCGGGTCATTGAGATTTTTTTAGGGGCGGCGGCTGAATAAATACCTATCAGTTAAGTCTTCTTATCTGTTGTTAAAACTTGTAATTTCAGGGATAGAAATTATGTCTTACTTTATTTTTCCACTTCGTCAAAAACCCAGTTTAAGCTATAAGGACGGCGGACGACAATTTGGTGCAGATCGTCCCGGTGGTCGGAAACACGCAGGTTGTGACTTAATCGCACCAAAAGGAACGGAAATTTTAGCAATGGCAGATGGGAAAGTTATCGTCGGTCCCTATGCTTTTTTCTCTGGAACGAATGCTATAGAAGTGAAGCATGATAACGGAATGGTTATCCGTTATTGTGAAATTGGACAGATGCTTCCTCGTGGCATTCAAGTGGGAGCAAGAGTATCAAAAGGTCAAGTGATTGCCTATGTTGGTCGTCTTCATTCTGGCAGTTCAATGTTGCACTTAGAAATGTATCAAGGAACTCAAAATGGTGCATTAACACAAGCTGGAAATCGTCCTTATCAACGGCGCTCTGACTTGCTAGATCCTACTGATATTTTAGATATTTTAGATCATGCACCTTTAGTGGACTCAACACCCACACCTGATGGCGATATCGGCACAGTTAATGCTCAAGTTACTACGAGTCTTAATGTCAGAAATGATGCCAAGTTATCCGCACCTGTGCAGTTTACCTTACGCTTTGGGGAAACTTGTATTGTCCTAGAAAAAGTCACAGGAGATACCTATTCCCGTGACCAAAATCAATGGTACAAAATTTACAAAGACGGAAAAATAGGATTTGCGGCGGCAGTTTATATTGATGTCACCGAGCAACCTGAAGAACCCAGTAATCTGGCAAAAGGCCGAGTTAATAATCATGTGCAGACTGTCCTAAATGTTCGGAGTCAGGCCGCCACAACTGCCCCCATTCTCTTTGAATTAAGCCCCGGTGCCACCTGTACCATTCTGCAAGGAGTGACAGGTTCTCCCTATCCTCCTAATAATCAAACCCAATGGTATCAAATCCAACAGGGGGGACAAACGGGATATGCCGCCGCTTACTACATTGATAAATTCGATGAGAATAATCCTCCTCAAGTCTTGGAAATTGAGAGTGCCGAAGGACGAGTGAATCATCGGGTATCGAGTACCCTTAACGTCAGAAGCCAACCCAATACCAATTCAAACATTTTATTCACCTTAAGCACAGGAACAACCTTCAAAGTCCTAGAAGAAATTCCTGGCAGTGAATATGACTTTGGGCGCACAGATTGGTTAAAAATTGATTACAACAATCAACAAGGCTATGTGGCCGCCCATTACGTTGATATTAACCTCGATCCACCACCAGCCAGCCGTTGGGATCAAGCCTTAATGCAAGCTCCCACAACAGGTGCATCCGCAGTGACGGCTTCTCAGGATGGACTGTCAGCAGGGGTGCAATCTTCCCACAAAATGGCACAAACTGACCTACAACGGGTAAAAGCCATGGCCGATTGTTTCTGTACTGCCGCAGCTAAATTTGGAGTTCCGGCAGCTTTATTGGCGGCCGTTGCCAGTCGAGAATCTCGCGGGGGCAATATTTTAAATGCTCAAGGATGGGGAGATTGCCACGGAGGTCAATGTTATGGTTTTGGCATTATGCAAGTGGACAAACGCTCCCATACGGTCGAAGGAATACCTGATGGTCCCAAGAGTTTAGCCCACGTTGAACAAGCTACAGGCATTTTTGCTAATTGCCTCCAACAAGTCCAACAAAAACATCCTAATTGGGAAGATCGTTATGTCATTAAAGGCGCAGCAGTTGCCTATAATTCAGGAATTCGTAATGTCCAGACCAAAGAAGGGATGGATATTGGGACAACAGGCAATGACTACGGTTCTGATGTCATGGCACGGGCGCAATATTACGCTAATCATGCGGATTTAAGTGTCTTCCGAATTAGCCTTTAAACTGCTACCGATCCTAGTAGTCAGACCCCATAAGGGATTTATCTGGCTACTAGGGGATTATGAAAAGTTGGCTCTTCGTTACTTGGTATGATTCGATCGGGTGGCATAAATCGACTCAATCCTTATCTGGCAAAAGACTTAATTGATTAGTTAGTTCTAGATCGAAAACAATTGACATAAATCCCCGAATTTCTTTCTATATAAGGTTTTCATCCCTTGTAATCCCGTCCATCGCATAACACAAACCGAAGAACCCTAAAGATGAAAAAAAAGGGCTAGTTTATATTCAATACAACAATCAAAGCAAGGAGAAAGATATTGATAAATTCAGAAAAACATTATCAAAAAAATGGAATGCTCTAGGGATAGAATTTATTGAGGAATATAAGTCTCCTTCTGGCAAATATGGAGATATTCGATATTTTCATACGGAAGAAAAAGCGTTAGCTAATGAGTTACAAGTAACTCTTAACCAAAAGTATTGTCCTGAAAAACCAGAGGGATGTTTTGTTAGCCATGATCTATCGGAAAATTATCCTAATCTCCCTAAAAAACAATTTGAAATTTGGATTGATGTCAACAAAATACCAGAGCCATTTCATTAAGCTAATTATTTAGTGTGATTTCAAATCTCACAGCCTTCATAAAAAAGGAGGAAAGGTAATGCAAAACACAAATCTCCCTGTAACCATAGACTCAAAACTAATCTGGAACGATACAGGAATTAATCTTGTCGCTGGACAAGAATATCATTTTCAAGCAACAGGTCAATGGACAGACTGGACAATTACCTCTAATGCTGATGGTTATGAAAGTCCTAATTTCTTGCTGAAACTATGTGAAGGACTACGACGAATGCCTAATTCACCTTGGTTTTCACTGATTGGTTCAATTGATAAAGATCAAGATAGTTTCTTCCTCATCGGCACAAATAAACAGTTTATAGCCCCAAAAACAGGACGGCTTTACTGCTTTGCTAACGATGTGATCATCGCCTATGCTAATAATCGAGATAGCATCCAACTCACTGTAACTTCCTTAACTTGACAAGTCGGAGTTAAAAGCCTTGAATTTAACCTTTGGCTAGGCCGGGAGTGGCTTAACCATCTACCACCTCTTGATTTCAGGCTATATATCTTAATTTCATATCCCCCAGAGTTCCAGAAGAGCGATAAGCATAATCATCTCGCTCTCGTTAAAAATCACTGATTACTGTTGACTAACTCCTGCTTAATTACTCGATAATTTTGATGGGCAAGGGGTAAAGTAAACCAAAACTGTGAGCCAACCCGGGGGGTGCTTTTTACCCCAATTCTGCCGGAGTGAGCCTCGATAATTTGCCGACATTGGTAGGAACCTAAACCAATCCCCGTTAGGTGTTGATTATGAAGATTTCTTACATATAAATGGAAAAGATGTTGACATTGTTCTTCGTCCATGCCAATACCATTATCGCTTAAAGTGCAGTAGAGCATATCTTGGTCAATACGAGCATCTAAAGCTAATTGAATCGGTGAAGGATTATGTTTTAAGGCATTATTTAATAATTGCTCAAAAACACTTCTTAGCTGACAAGGATCGGCATCAATAGGGGGTAAGTTATCGGGGAGAAGATTAATAAAAGTGGCTTGATATAAATCAAAATCTTTTTGCCAATCTTTGAGCCAAATTTTCACCTGTTCTTTTAAAAATAGAGGTTGACGATGCAAGATTAAAGGCCGTTCTTCAGCAAAATGATTTTCTGATAAAGCATTAATTAAAGTTAATTGTCGATCGCAACTACGCACCACCTGATCGAGCATTACTCGCGAGATAGTTACTTTTTCTGTTGGCTGACATTGGAAATTTTTTAACAACATCACTAATCCCATAATCGAAGTGCGAAGATCGTGGGATACTGCTTGTAAAAAAACCGTTTTCATTTCGTATAAACGCTGAATTTCCCGGACTTTTTCCCGCAGTTCGAGGGTTCTTGTTTCTACTTCCCGTTCTAAATTATTATTCAATCTTTGCACCCTCTGATATAGTTGCGCTTGACCGATAGCGATACAAACTTGGGTGGCTAACTGTTCTAATAATTTGACCTCGCTTTTTTGCCAATGACGGGGATGGGAATATTGATGGACTACTAAAGCGCCTAAATGTTGATTATTAACCGTTAGAGGTAAAACTAAAGAGGATTTAACTTGCAGGTATTCGTAATAACCCTTGAGAGTGGGCAGCGTTTGCACCTTAGCGGTATTATCAGCAATAATTAACTTATCTAAAGAAAATAATTGTCCTAATTCTTCTAGTAATTCTGGTTCAGGAAACCAACCCATGAGCGGGGGAATCTGGGGATGACGGGACTCGGCGATGACCTTGGCCCACCCCCCCTCTTGACAGTGACCGATATAGACTTGATCGGCATCGAGAAAATGTCTGATTTCCTCAACAATGGTATTTAAAACCTGATCTATATCTAAAGATTGATGGACTTTTAAAGCAACTTGTGTTAGTAAATGTTCTCGTTCTAAAGTTTCATTTAAAGCTCGATCGATCTGTTGTCTTTCGGTAATCGCCGCCGATAAAAACAGAGAAGTTGACATGACAATGACTAAAAAGATTTGTAAGATCAGGACACCTCTGGTATAATCAGGAGCCTGTAGGATAAAAGGGCTGATTCCCCCGGCCAATCCCATCAAAGCTAAGATAGACACCAAAAAATTCGCTATTACCGCTCCCCAGGTCTGAAAACGCATGGCAGCCCAAACCACAAAGGGAAAAGGTAGATATTCGAGGTACTGCACCATACTCCAATCGGGGTTAAGAAAATTCTGTTGACCACCAAAAACCAGAGAACTCACCACCGTTAGCAAACTCAGACAAAGTAAGGCCTCGCCAAAGCGTTGGGGTTGCCGGGGTTCCCGCAGGGACTGACGATTGAAGCAAAAACGCAACAGCAGCGGCGTGGTCATTAATATTCCCGTACTATCTCCGAGCCAAATAATGCCCCAAGACTGTCCAAATTGCCGCCAATCCCAAGTATTTAGCCAACTACGGGCAAAAGTATCGATAGTGGCATTAACTGCCGAGGCCAATAAGGCCGCTAAAAATACCAGTAAAAGGATATCGCGAATACGCTGTAAAGTGGCGGAAAATCTCAGATAATGCAGTAATTGCGCCCCTAACAGAGCCGATATACTGCTACCGACCGCCGAAAATAGAGCTATGGGCCAACTTCCCCCTAAAAAGAAGGTAAGAAGCAAATCTCCGATAAAAACGCCTAAAACTAGCCTTTTTCCCCCTAAAAAAACAGCAGTTAAGCCAATACCAGCACTCATCCAAATTGGGGCAGGTCGCGACCCTAAATTTAAGCAGAGATAGCCTAGCCAACCAACACCCAGATAAACTAGGGCAACAAGCACAATTTTAGACCGATCTGATGAAATCCGTAGCATTTTCAGTTATCAGTTATCAGTTATCAGTTATCAGTCATCAGTTATCAGATTTGGGTTCTAAGTGAGCAGTGTGTATTAAGCGAGCAGTATTAAATAGTAGTTTCCCACTGTCTTTTCACTGTTTACTGATCACTGATCACTGGTCACTGATCGCTGATCACTGTTAATCCATCTCCAGATTGCCTAAACTAGGAGTAGTTCTGCTTCATGCAGATGGGTGAAAACCGTACATTTTCCCGTTAGGAATCAAAGATTATGCGGATTTTAATTGTTGAAGACGATCCTTTAATGCAGTTAGGTTTAGAACAAGCGCTCGGTGAACAGCCAGATTTTGAGATCGTCGGTCAAGCGAGTGATGGTCTAGCAGGGGTACAATTAGCCCTATCCCTACGGCCGGATTTAGTGGTCATGGACATCGGTTTACCCCGTCTCGATGGCATTGCGGCAACCAAACAGATTAAGGAAGGTTTAGCTAATGTTCATGTGGTTATGCTCACTTCCCACACTCTCCAACAGGAAGTGATCGCAGCTCTGGCCAGTGGCGCTGATGCCTATTGTATCAAGGGAGCGAGTCTCGATCGCCTTTTGGCCGCTATTGAAGCAGCTAAGGACGGGGCCACCTATTTAGACCCTCAAATTGCCCGTTTAGTCATGGATAATCTCAAACCGCCAGCAGTGCAACCTAATCCCAATCTAGCACTTTTATCGGAGCGAGAAATGGAGGTTTTAAAGTTAATTGTTGAAGGCAAAAGTAACGCTGAAATCGCCGAACAACTTTATTTAAGCACCAATACGATTAAAACCCATGTGCGGGGAATTATGAACAAATTAGCCGTTGATGACCGAGTACAAGCGGCGGTAATTGCTCTGCGTTCTGGTATTGTTTAAGGAAAAAATGGCGATTTACCCACAGGAATATTCTACCTCAATTGCTACTGCTAAAATTGCCTAAAAAATCCCTTCAATCATTTATAATAACTTATCGACCTATCTCTGTTGGACAAACCATGACTATCGCTCAAAGCTTACCCCTAGTGGAGTCCCATGTCAACCCTGAGATAATCTTCCCAGAAGGCGAATTTTGGAGTGATGAACCACCCTTGGAAAGTAACCTACATCTACAACAAATTATTTTACTAATTCAGTGTTTAGAATGGTGGTGGCGCGAGCGAGAAGATTATTTTGCCGCCGGCAATTTAACCATTTATTACAGTCCCAACCAGAAAAAGTCAGAATTCTTCCGTGGTCCTGATTTTTTCGTCGTTTTGGGGACAAATCCCAATCCTAACCGCAGAAGTTGGGTAGTTTGGCAAGAAGATGGCAAATATCCCAATTTAATTGTGGAAATTCTCTCCGATAGTACCGCCAAAGTTGACCGAGAGGAGAAAAAACAAATTTATCAAGATATATTTCGCACTCCCGATTATTTTTGGTTTGACCCAGAAAGCCTAGAATTTGAA
>NZ_JADBUN010000057.1:0-20996 GCF_020245625.1 Microcystis sp. M049S2
AGGAAAGCATGGGGATGAAGGTATGATAGCGAGATATGTAAAAGAACAAGATAAAGAATACCTGCAGCTACACCAAAATCTACAATTGAGTCTATTTTGATTCTGATACCCCGTCCGCTTGCGGCGGGGTAGTTCATTTGATCGTTTAAGAAAAGCAAAAATTAAAAAGGAGCAGGAGTATTTACAAAAAGCATGAAAATTCGGTTTTTGCTGGATGAAAATTTATCTCCTAATCTCAAAACGATTGTAAGTAGTCGTGCCAAATTAATTGCCATTTTTGAGATAACTCTTGCAAGCTGATGGCTGACTGCGATGTATAAATGCGATCTCCTTCTTTTAACTTTAAGCTAAAATAGATTGAGTTCGTTGTGATCGATCGATGGGAAAAAAAGAAAAACTGCTAGAAAAGGCCAAAAACTCGCCTCAAGGACTACGTTTTAGCGAATTTGAGAGTTTGCTTAATCTTTGTGGTTGGACTTTTGACCATCAAACAGGAAGTCATCACATTTGGTATTCATCCAAGAGAGTCCGTCTATCTATTCAACCGACAAAAAACGGTGAAGCGAAAGCTTATCAAGTTAAACAATTTTTAAAAATACAGGAGGAAGAAAATGAATCCAACCACCGAGGATTTTAACGGTTTTAGCATTAATATCTTCCAAGATGAGGAGAGAGATTGGATAGCATACTTAGTAGAAATGCCTAGCGTTTCCGCTTTTGCTGATAGCCCCCAAACAGCACTCAATGAATTAATTGTAGCTTGGGAAGGCGTTAAAGAAAGTTATCGTCAACATGGTGAAGAAATTCCTCATTTAGCTATGACAAAAAATTAGGCACACTAGCTGGGTCTTGAAAAATTTAGTACAAATGATCGGACTTTTTTTCCCAACCCCTAACCCCAAATTCTGCTACTCAGATTCAGGTTTCTTAGGGTCTTTTTCTGGGGTATTAGGGGCGGGATTTGGGGCTATTGTCGCAATTTGGGCGGCCATTCTTGTCATTGCTTGACCTTGGGCGAATTCCTGCTGTAGTTGTTCGCTAGAAGAAACCAAACGACTTAAACCTTGAATTAAACGGATAATTTCCTGTCGCAGTTGCGGATTACCGGTAATTTCATCCACATCGGAGGTGATTTTCTGAAGATTGGCAAAAGCAGCGCGAGAGGAGTCGAGGAGTTGCTGTAGGGTGACAACAGTGGCAGGATCGGAGAGATAGGCGGTAAAGTTACCCAAATTTTCACTTAATTTAACAGCATTTGCCGAAATAGTGTTTAAATTATCGATAATTTGGCTTTTCTGCACTTCCGTCAGGATGGGATCCAAAGCAGCGAGAGTAGTTTGTAGGCGATCGCTAGTAGTTTTGATACTATCGAGAGTGGCAATTAAACGATTTTGATTAGCTGCCAAAAAAACCCGCAGTTCTTCGGTGGTTTCTCCCACCAAAAGCAGCGTTTTTCGGGCCTCCACTAGGGTAGCGTCTAAATTTCTCAGGCCGCCACTTCCCTGTAAACTTTTCAGTAAAGTAGTCGCTTCCTGACTCAATCCCCCGACACCGGAAAGATCACTAGAAAGGCGATCAAGGGAACCGGATACTTGCGGTAAGGATTCCAGGGATCTCATCCCCGAATTAACTTTACCTAGAGTACCGCTGCGACGAACCTCGCTTAAAGCGGTGGTTGCCTCACCACTAAAGCGATCGAGTCCCCCCAAGGCATTGGCAGCGCGTTGGGTAAAAGAACGAAATCCGGCCACCATATCGGGATCGCTAACTAGATTAGAAATTCTCAGTAAAGATCTGATCAAGGTATTGACATTTAGCGCCGATTGCCCTTGTAAACGGGAACCGTTACAGATAATCACCTCCCCATTGCAGTTAGGACTCAAAGGGGGTTCTTTAACACCACCGACGGGTAAAGCTTGCAGGGGAGTAATATCGATCGTGGTTTCACCCACTAAACCGGATTGAATGGCTTCGATGAGGGAATTACTGGGAATTAGGCGATCTGCTGGCGAAATCTCCACTTCTACGGCGACTCCCTCCGGTTCTGGGGTAATTGCCGTCACTTGCCCGATTCTCACTCCCCGATAACCGACGCGGGTTCCCACCATCATGCCACCCACATTAGGAAAAAGGAAGCTGGCTCGATAACTGCGTCCCCCGAAGCTAAAATTACTTAACCAGGCGACAAACCAGATTAATATTCCCCCCGATGTCAGTAACATTAAACCGATACCACTTTGCCGCAGAGTTGGGGAAATCCCTCGTTGTGAACCGCCAGCTTCCATAAATAATTACTCCTCGTCTCTAAAAAGTATCTTACAGGAGAAATCGGGGGATTTCAGTGATCAGCTTCTGAAGGCAAGAGTCAAGGAGTCAGTATTCAGGAGTCAGTATTCAGTATTCAGGAGTCAGGAGTCGGGAGATAGGAGTCAGTATTCAGTATTCAGGAGTTGGGAGTGAGGATTCAGTATTCAGGAGTTGGGAGTGAGGATTCAGTATTCAGGATTCAGGATTCAGGAGTCAGGAGTCAGGAGTCAGGAGTCAGGAGATTATTTTTATTTATTCTCCCCACTTCCCCCCGCAACGCGCACGCAGTGACCACCCCACACCCCACACCCCACTTCCCCATCACCCCACACCCCACACCCCACACCCCACACCCCACTTCCCCATCACCCCACTTCCCCATCACCCCACTTCCCCATCACCCCACTTCCCCATCACCCCACTTCCCCATCACCCCACACCCCACACCCCACACCCCACACCCCACACCCCACACCCCACTTCCCATCACCCCACTTCCCTCAATTGGCAGTTTACTGAATTGGTCCATCGATACTGCCGGTAAAAAATTGCTTGAGTACGGGGATTTCGGAGTGATAAGCCTCTTGAGTCGGTCCAACCCATTGAAATTGACCTTTATAGAGAAAAACGATGCGATCGGTGGTATTTTCGATGGTGCTGTGGACGTGGGTGACAATGAGATGGGCCCCACAGGCTTTTTTTACCTTGAGAAGTTCCATAATTACCGTCTGGATGCGGGTAGAAGCGACGGGATCGAGTCCGGCAGTGGGTTCATCGTACAGGAGAATGTTCGCTCGATCGGCGGCGATCGAGGGATCGCTGATAATTGCTCTGGCTAAACTGACGCGTTTTCGCATCCCTCCGGATATTTCAGAGGGATAGAGGTCGTAGGAACCGGACATTCCCACTAAATCGAGTTTTTCTTCCACTAAATCGCGGATTTCGGCTCGTTTTAGCTTTGAGTGGCGATAGAGAGCAAAACCGACATTTTCCCCGACGGTGAGGGAGTCAAAAAGGGCCGATTGTTGGAAAACTAGACCAACACCGAGGGGATCTTCCCCCTGTTCTACGGTTCTCTGCCGTTTTGTGCCGTAGATGTACACTTCTCCTCGATCGGGGGCCAGTAATCCGGCGACTAAGCGTAAAATCGTCGATTTTCCCGTCCCGGACGGACCGATCACGCCGATCGCTTCCCCTTCGTACACTTTCAGATCGACGTTATTTAAGATTACTTTCTTGCCGAAAGCTTTGGTTACTCCCCTTAATTCGACGATCGGTTCGCGCATCACCATCTAGAATATCTTTACAAAAATCCCCTTTTATTGTAGAGCAACGACCCGATCTTTCTTTTTTTTCTTTTCTGGTTTTATGGTTCGCGATTCTATCTGCATTTCGGGAATCTCTCGCAATTCTTCGGCATCTAAACGATATTGTTCGCAGACAAGACTCAGACGAATACCGGAACAGCTAACGGGATTAACTGAATGGGTGAGATCTCCTTGAAAGAGGATCAAGGTGTTAGTACAAGGACGAATCTGGGCCACGGAACGATTGCCTGTTGCTAGTACCAGTTCCCCCCCTTGAATATCCCTAGGAACCTGCACATAAAGGACGCTAACTAGGAGCGGAGGATCGATCGTTTTACAATAGGAGCGCAGGGAGCGATCGATATGGGGATCGACGCGTGAACCGGTTTGTAGGAGTAAGGGATTAAGATAAAAAGCGTTGCAGTCAGCTTGTAAACTGCGATCGAGATAGGGTTTAAAATAGGGAAACATTCGTGCAACTTCGCTGATTTGTGTGCGTCGAAAAGCGATGGAAAAGCCTTTGGTTTTAACGAAATCTCGATTTAAATTGTTAACTGTGAAGTGGGGACAAGCGAGAATCTGTCCTTGTAGTTCGCTCAGATAACTGGGAGTGAAAGCGTCGGGATATTGGGAATAGTAAGGCACGGATAGAATCGCAACGGTATGGCAATCTTTAGGATAGCTTGTTTTTAGGGGAGATGGGGATAATTTTCCCAGAAGTGTTCTGTCTGTGTGTATTTTAAGATAAGAGTTATTAAGAATGATGTTCTGATCGAAAGCTTGACTAACTCTCCTTAATTCTCCGAGGGATTTATTGTCGAGCCGATTTTCTACCCTAGCGGTTGTTATTGTTAACTTTTTAGATTGACTAATCAAATACCTCAAATTCTTGTCCGATCTTGCCAAAATATTCCCCCAAACGTTGTTGAATGATATTAATATACTGATCTTCAATTTCAATACCAATAGTCTGATAACCTAATTCTAGAGCGGCAATTAAAGTTGTACCCGTTCCGGCAAAAGGATCGAGAACTATATGACTGTTATCCTGTGGTAGAAATAACTCGAGCAGTTTTCTAATCAATGATAAAGGTTTAATCGTACAATGCTCATCAAAATTTTCATCCCGTCCTTTAGAAAAGCCCTCTAAAATATTGGATTGAAAAGAGCCGTCACTTAGTATAGCTTTGAAGGGACCTAATCCAGTCATTTGTATAGTTTCAATATAATTGTTTTTTAGAGGCTTCTGCACAATAACTATAGCTTCCCATTCATTTCTCAAGCAAGTATGCCAACCTTGCCATTGTTGAGCATTAGTGTCACCAATTTTGTCAAGTTTTTTCTCAATATTTAATCCTTTGGGAATGCCTGAATGTCGTCTATAAACCAGCACATCTCTAGCATAAAAACCGGCATTTTCAAGAGCAATCTGAATATGAGCCAGTGTTCTTGTGCTACTAAAAACAGCGACAACAGCCCCCCTTTTACAAACACGCATTAGTTCCTTTGACCAATCTGTTGCCCATTCAATATAATTGACCACATTTTCGCGATTGCGTTGATACCAACGCTGATTACGAACCCCACCAGCTAACCCACTTCCATAGGGAATATTTTTTACCAGTGTGGAACTGTTTTGAATGCGTTCTCTGCGTCTTTGGATTTCATCATGATCCCAATTTCTGCCAATGAACTCATAATTATAGGGTGGATCTGTGATCACACAAGATATACTAGATTCTTCTAGTAAAGTGAGAAGTTCTCTACAATCACCGTGCAGAAGTTGCCATCTTTTTGAGATATTCATCGGGCAATATAAAACTCCTGTGTTTCATAAAATTTATCAAAAGCTTTCAGCAAATCGAACCCACTGCGCTCAAGTATATAATCAAAACTTTCTTCGCCCTGTAAAACCTTCCAGCCACCGACACGACAAGCTTTAATCGATGCTCGTAAGTTATCCTCTCGCGCAATCAGTAAAATAGGTCTAAATTTTCTGTCCTGTAATAGTTTTCCATACTGTTTAAACTTTTTAAGTGTGCCAGAATCTCCTGAACCAATTCTATATTTAGTATCAATGGCATCTCTACCTAAAATGCAGTCACAGGGTTCATCATCTGCAATCTTTAAAGCCGGTTGATAATCTAAACAATTAGCCTTAAAAACTTCTGTCACCAGACGTTGCCAACACATTCCTAGTTCCCTGCCCCAATACTGACGATTTTCCCTTTTTAAACTAGGAGTAATTCCAAATACCCTCATAAGCGGATCATAATCATCATTTTCTTCTCCATAGATTTTGTCACTAAAAGAACTTTGGTATTGTCTCAAAATTCCGTTGAGTAGGTTTTCTATTTGATCGGGTGGCATAAATAATCCTTTTTGATATAGATAGCTAACTACTGATTATCTCCCCAAATTATCGGTAATCTGTTCAAAGATAATATCACCCCTGGCCAAGGAAAATGATCGGTTATTTACACAGGCCTTCCATCTTGCCCCTAACATTCTAACAGCCGATCGGCCCTAATCTCTAAATCATTGACTACCCACGGTTTACAATAGTTAAGAACCAACGGCAAGCAAGAATTAACGATGCGGATTTCGATCAACTGGTTACGAGAATTAGTCAAAATAGCCCAATCTCCCGAAGAATTAGCCGAATTATTGACAATTGCGGGAATAGAAGTGGAAGAGATCGAGGATCGCCGAGAATGGGCAAAGGGTGTGGTTATTGGTAAAATTATCGATCGCCAACCACATCCCAATGCGGATAAATTAAGTGTCTGTCAGGTGGATATCGGTCAGGAAAACCCTAGTACAATTGTCTGTGGTGCGCCCAATGCTAGGGCTGATATTCTAGTTCCCGTGGCTACTTTGGGAACTCATTTACCAAAAATCAATTTAACGATTAAACCGGCTAAATTGCGCGGGGTAAAATCGGAAGGGATGATCTGTTCCCTCGCAGAATTAGGATTAACTAAAGATTCTGAAGGAATCCACATTTTTAGCCAGGAAAATCTCCCTTTAGGTACAGATGTTCGTCCCCTTTTAGGACTCGATGAGGTGATTTTAGATATTTCTCCCACCGCTAACCGCGCCGATGCTTTGAGTATGATCGGAGTCGCGCGGGAAGTGGCAGCTTTGACAGGAGGAGAATTAAGCCTACCAAAAGTGAAATTAGGTGAATTTTCCCCTAAAAAAGATTTAACGCTGGAAATATCAGAAAATAAAGCTTGTCCTGCTTATATTGGTACGGTGATCGAGGGGGTAAAAATTGGCCCATCTCCGCTATGGTTGCAACAGCGTTTACAGGCTGCCGGATTGCGATCGATCAATAATGTGGTCGATATTACTAATTATGTACTTTTGGAGTGGGGACAACCCTTACACGCTTTCGATCGCGATCGTTTACAAAGTTTTGCCGGAGGTAAATCCGTTACTATTGGGGTCCGTTTTGCCGAGGAAGGGGAAAAAATTATTACTCTTGATGGTCAGGAAAGAAGCTTAAAAGAGGTTAATTTATTAATTACTGCCAATAATAAGCCGGTAGCTTTAGCGGGAGTGATGGGAGGTCAAGATACGGAAGTTAACGAGGAAACCGTTAATCTTGTGCTAGAGTCGGCTTTATTCGATCCGATCGCCATCCGTCGTTCCTCAAAAGCGCAGGGTTTACGCAGCGAATCTTCCGGACGCTATGAACGCGGTGTTAATCCCGCCGCTTTGGAATATGCTTGTCAAAGGGCGATCGATTTGATTCTAGAGTTAGCTGGGGGAACTGTCAGCAGTCAGGTTAAAGCTGATTATCGTGCCGATCAGTCCAGTCGTTCGATCGAATTGCGTTTAGAACGTTTACAGCAGCTACTGGGTCAAGTTACCCTAGATAACGGTGCGATCGGTGAAATTCTCGCCGAAGATGTGGAACGGATTTTAGGCAATTTAGGCTGTGAATTACAGTTAACCTCAAAAAATCCTGTTCTGTGGACTGTGACAGTGCCAGACTACCGTTATCGGGATTTAGAACGGGAAATTGACTTAATTGAAGAAGTAGCGCGACTGTACGGATATGATCGCTTTGTCGATACTTTGCCAGCAAAAACCGCAGCCGGAGGATTATCCTTTGAGGAAACTATACAGCGTCGGGTGCGGGAAGCTTTTCGCGCAGTGGGTTTGACGGAATTAGTCCAGTATTCCCTAGTTAAACCGGAATTAGCGGAAGTTGTCCTCGCTAATCCCCTTTTTGTCGAGTATTCTGCTTTGCGGACTAATCTCCTAGACGGTTTAATCGAAGCGTTTGAGTATAATCAGTCTCAGGGTAACGGTTCCTTAAATGGCTTCGAGATCGGGCGAGTTTTCCGCTTAGAATCGGATAATATCAACGAATACGATGCAATTGCCGGTATTTTCGGCGGTGATTTCTTCCCGGCCGGACGTTGGCTGCGATCGGGTAAAGAGGTGGCCATGACTTGGTATGAAGCAAAAGGGATTTTAGAAGCAGTATTCGATCGCCTTTCGCTGACGGTAAGCTATGAAAAAGATGCCGAAGATGCGCGTTTTCATCCCGGACGAACAGCCTCTTTATGGATTGGCAAACAACGCCTAGGTATATTCGGTCAACTACACCCGCAATTGCGTCAGCAAAAGGGATTAATTGAGGCAGTTTATGCCTTTGAAATCCAGTTCCCGATCCTGTTAGCAACTCTTAGCGATAGTGCCAAAATTACCCCGCGTTTACAGGTCTATTCTACCTATCCGGGGGCGGCACGAGATATCGCCTTCTTTGTTTCTACAGATATACCCGTAGATAGATTGACAAAAACTATCAAAAATGCTGGGGGAACTCTTTTAGAAAAAGTCGAATTATTCGATCGCTATCAGGGGCAGAATGTGCCAGAAAATCATTGTAGTTTGGCCTTTAGTTTAGTCTATCGTGCCGGCGATCGAACTTTAACCGATGAAGAGGTGGAACCCTTAATGACAAAAGTGCGAGAAGCTTTAGTTAAACAGTTCCAAGTTTCTTTAAGAAGTTAAATTCAGCGATCAGTTAACAGTTATCAGACATCGACTTTATAAGTAGGTAGGCGTTAAAAATTATCAGATGCCCCCCTTATCAAGGGAGATCCCCCCGCCTACCGGCACCCCCCTTATCAAGGGGGGCAGGGGGGATCAAACCCCCCTTATCAAGGGGGGCAGGGGGGATCAAACCCCCCTTATCAAGGGGGGCAGGGGGGATCGAACCTAAAATCCATTTTTAATTTAATTATAACCAGCCATTTATTATCTCAAGAATAATCTCACACATCGCTATCAATATCGCTGATTGCCTCTAATGATTACCAATCAGTTTAAGAGGTTGGAAGGGTTCTTTTTTAGACTCGATCTCCTCTAAAAAATATTACAATCAATCACTTTTGATATACGCTTTAAAAATAGATGATAATTGAAATCGGTTTTGCTCCCTTTGAATTAAATAACGTTGTTGCAAGGATTGTAAACCATTGATTAAATCACTAGCAGATAAATCTAGGTTATTTTTTAACTCCTCTCTAGATAAAGGTTGATCAACTTTACTTAATTCTAAGGCGATTTGTTGGGCAAGGGGAGAACAGCGACCAAAAATTTGTTTTAAATGAGACTGCATTTTTTTTGTAATAACTAAGCTATTTTCTGCCAAGAAATCGTTAACCTTGCCATCAAAAACATCTTTAATCAAAACGGCAATATCGGTTAAATAAAAAGGATTACCTTCGTATAATTGAATTAATTCTAACCATCTTTCCCCATCTTGTAAACCTTTATTTTCAAGAAAATCAATCGCTTCAAATCCTGATAATTCTAAGCATTGAATAGGAGAATTTTCTTGATTAAGATAGTTCATTTCCGCAGATTTTTCTTGACTAATGAGAATAAAATGGCTCTGGTGTTGGATTTCTGCAATCAGTTTTAAAAAATGTTGATAACTACTATATTCAGGTTGATAATTACCCGCCATTTGACCAACAGCAAAAAGATTTTGAAAATCATCTAAGACGATTAAACATTTATGATTGCTTAGAACTTCTAACAATTGCTGGATTTTATTATCGGTGCTTTCTTTCGGTTCTTTTTGGCAAGTATTCAATAAATCATTTAGCCATAAATCTAAAGACTTAGGAAATTTTAAACTTTTCCAAATCACCACTTCAAATTGTTCTAAATTGAGATCAATAAATCTTTTAACTAGGGTGGTTTTTCCTATTCCCCATAATCCCAAAACAGCAATTAAGCGAGTATTTTGCTTAAACACCCAGTTCGAGATTGTTGCCAGTTCATTTTCTCGATCGTAAAAGTCAATAATTTGAGGAGCAAGGGTTAGATCATGATATGTCTGAGAATATTGAGAGTTTATCTCTCTATTTTTGTCATCTTTATTGAGTTGATTAAAAATCTGAGAGCAAAAATTAAAATTTTGATTTATTTCAACAATTTGTGATGATTTAATCTTCATTCTTTCTATGGTAGAACGAAAATTAGATTTTCTTATTTCTTCCCCAAAAGCATCCGATAAAAGCTTCCATAATTTAGCACCTTCCTCTCTAATATGAGTCTCACTGCGGTGATATTCGTTACCTATTTCTTGATAACTCTGTCCTTGCCAACTCCCTTCAAAAATAGCCTTCTGGATAGTATTTAGCGGCTTTTTATCTCGCTCAATAAGGCGTTCGTCAATCAGTTGTAAGACTTCCGTGATATTCATACAATCGACACAGCAAAAGACTTTTGGGTATTATAGCCCAACTAAATCCCACTTTTTCCAATTTTTAGAAAAATTTACCCGACAAAACTCCCGATAAAATCCGATGTTTAGGGGTTGTCACTTTTTGGAAGCGTTTGGCATGATGGAATGTAGTTAAGCAAAACAGACCTAAAACTAACCACATCTAACTCAGCGACGCTAGTTCTAAGTATTATTGCTTATGTCTCAGTTTAACGTAGGTATTTTATGACGAAGTTCGTTTTAGACAAATATGCGCTCGATTCTAAAAAATCAGAAGCTAAGGCAAAAATCGTCGGTTCATTGGGTTCAAATGCCTCAATTTCAGGGGATCAGATAGAAGTCCCCAGTTATGACGCGAGTAAAGTGGTTCAGATTTTAAGTCAAGTTGGTATCAAGTATTCGGGGGGTTAAATGACAGAAATAACTACCCTCTCACAAAGCTCAGAAACTGTGGGCGGTGAAGAGATGACTATTCTGTTCTTTGGGAAATGCGGTGTTGGGAAAAGTAGCACTCTCAATAAGCTGTTTAATTTAAACTGGGCCACAGATGATGCTGTTGCCTGTACCAAAGAACCCCAATGGACTTATCTCGATTTATCTCATCCTGACTATAGCGGCCTATCCTACAAACAAATAAGGGTAGTTGATATGCCCGGAATTGGGGAGAGCTTGTCAGCGGATGAAACCTATCTTCCTTTCTACAAAGAATGGATCCCTAAAACTGATTCCTTGGTTTGGGTTACACAGGCAGATACCAGAGCCTACAAGCGAGATCAAATTTTTTTATTGAAGTTATCTCCGCTCTTCAGACGATCTTTGTCTTTGACTATTGCCCTTAATAAAATAGATTATCTAGGAATCGACGAAGGGCAGAAACCTTTTAATACAGATGAAGGTATTCCATCAGAAGATCAACTGAAGCGACTTCCAGAAAAAATTGACGATATTTACAGTATCTTCAGTTCTGTGGTTTCTCAACACCTAACTTTTGAAAGACATCAAATCATTCCCTACACATCTATTCATGAGTGGGGTTTACAAGATTTAAAAACCAAAATTCTTACCAGGAGCTAAAAGCTATGTTTGGACTCAGAAAAAATAAAGCCCCAATTCGTTTAGTCGTGGGACTTAATCAAGTTGATAAAATGATTCCGAATGCTTGGAATGAGCGTATGAATATGCCCGAGGAAAGGGCGGCAAATGAAATTGCAAGAAAATGCAATGATTTAACTAAACTTTTAACAAAATATGCCGAAATTTCAACTGATAATATCGAGTATTATTCGGCATTGAAGCGTTATCGCCTCCTTCCGTTGTTAACAAAAATTATTAGCAATGCTTATGCTGGCTTCAAGCTAGATAATGTACAACCTGCTGACCCTTTTGAATTAGCCGATCCTGAAGTTAAGGCTTTTGCGGATCAACAGCGTCGGGAACGCGAGGCTAAAAAGTCTGGTAGAACACCAACAGATAAAGATCGAATGTTTGAAGAAATGAAGAAAATTCTTTCAGAAGATGATCTAAATCTAGTCTTGGATAAATTCAGACAAGAACGCTCCCTCCCTCCAAAAGTTGCTATTTTTGGCAAAGCGGGAGTTGGTAAAACGACTACAATTAATAGCTTATTTAATGCTAAGTGGAAAACAAGCCATACGATTGTGGGAACTACGTCGGCTCAAATGAAAGAATTTGAGTTATCTACAGGAGGTACTCTTAGTGTAGTTGATTTACCCGGATATGGTCGCAGTCTAGCAGAAGATCGCGAATATGAAAAAATCTATCAAGATACAATTCCTTCCTGTGATCTAGTTCTTCTAATCGTACAAGCAGATGCAAAAGATTTAGCAGACGATGAAGAAATGATTGTCAAAGTCGCTGAATGGCTCAAAGACGCACCTACACCACAACGTTAGAAGTTAGAAAAGAGTATTTTATGGCGTTAACACCAGAGGAAAAGCAACGAATTATTGATGAACTTGATCGACTTGACCAAGCAGAATCAAGAAAAGTTTTATCTTCACAATCGTCCTTTATAAATTGGCTAAAGGTTATTTTGTATGCCATCTACTTGATTTTGATACAAGACCCCAATTTTCTGAAGAAACTATTTTCTTTTATAGTTATGACCTGTTTATGAATTTAGTGGAGATCAAATGGCACTAACACCAAAAGAAAAACAATGGGTTCTTGAGGCTCTTGGTAATGCAGATGAACAAGAAAAGAAGAAAGCTTTGAAAAGCCATGAATCGTTTGGCAATTGGCTTAGTAGAAATTTATATGAGATTTATCTCAAAATCAAAGATTTTTTACAAAGCTTATGGCAATCAATTCGTGACTTTTTTTCATAAATCTGAATTCATGGAGACACTATGGCACTAAGTGATCGCGAAAAACAAACTGTAATTGACTATTTAGACAGCTTAGATGATGCACTTAAAGCAATCATTTTAGCTTCTCTTGAAGCTTTTGCCGAATGGCTTTCAAACACTCTATACTCAATCTATTTGAAAATTAAGGATGGTCTTCGTAGTCTGTGGCAATCTATTCGTAACTTTTTTTCATAGTGTGTTAACTGACCAAAAACTTTAGCTGACCTTTTAAAGGAGTAAACAAAATGAATCCTTTCCATCACAGTCAGATGAACAAAGAGAGAAATCCTCTATGCCCGAACTGTCGTCAAGAATTAACTGTCCGAGTTACTTGGTTCGGTGGGACAAAGCTTATCTGTCGAGGTAGTGTACTCAGCGAGTATTTTGATGTTAACGGCAATTGTTATGATGTAAACACAAAAGAGCTTAAAAAAGTTTCATATGATTTGATTTAATAAGGAAAGACTAAAAATTTGTTCTCTCAAAGAAGCGGAAAAGAAAGCTCGCAACCGTGTTAATGCGTGGACATCGGCCGCTGTAGCCGTAGTGCGATCGCTTTTTTATCGGGTGCATTAACAGAGTATAATGCGCCTTATTTATTATTGTGTCTAATCTTTACAAAAACTCAATCTTTTTATACATATATTGAGGTTCTAAACATTCCCAAATTAAGACTAAATCACTGATAATTTTTCCAATTGGCTGACGTTGTTGGCGAGTGTAAATAATGCCACAATGTTCAATACCTGTAGAGGCCAAACTAAGAAAATCATCATCAAAAGTAAAAATGACTCGTTGTTGGGACAAAGCATAAGCTAGTTGTCTTTCATCAGATGCACCAATTAGACCCTCTTCTGGGGATGTTGTGACATCAACTCCCCGCATTCTCAAGCCGTTTGCAATAGCATTACTAACACTTTCATCCAGATTAAATTTAATCTTGACTGGCATTTTCACCCTGTAATATTTTCTCAATTAAAGATGGTTTGTTTCCTTGTAGTTGTTTAGCAAAAGTTTCTCCTGCTTCAATTTGTCGTCTAATTTCTTCTCGATTGTCATGGTAATAGGTCAAGGCCGCATAAACATCTGCTAGGGTAATAGTAGGATGGTGATAAATAATTTCATCTGGTGACATTCCCATTCTTTCATGCCAAATTACAATATCTTGAACTTTAATTCGATGTCCAGCAATACGAGGTTTTCCACCACAGATACCAGGAGTGATTTCAATATGTTGTGAGATAACTAAAGATGACATAATTACTTGCCAATAAGATCAATCAATCCTTGTTATTATACCATTTTTTCCCAGTAAGGCAACATCAGTGCGATCTCGAAGATATTCGCAAAGCAGCACGCTGATTTTTTTAGGGTGCATTAACAAAGTATAATGCGCCTTATTTGTTGTCTATTGATGAAGTGATCCAAAGACATTAATTCGAGGGATTGAGGTAAGGGCAGTTTGTTGGGTTGATTTTGCGTTAAAATTAAGCTGGAGTAAATTCTAATCCCCGATTAAAATTTCAACGGAACAATCATCATGAACTTTTATACCGTTATTCTGAGAAAAAGTGCAAATTATTGGGTTTCATTATGTCTTGAAAATGGATTAGTTGGACAAGGAGAAACTCAGGAAAAAGCTATTGAGAAACTAAAAGAAGCGATTGAATCTTTTTGGGAGATTTATCATGATCAAGCCAATATATATACCAGTCCTATTCCTATAGACGAACTTCATGAATTTTTAACTGTGGGAGATTCTGAAACTCCCGAAACTTACGAACTCAGAAAAGTTTATGCCTAAAAATATTTCTTCTCTTAAACCCAAAGCACTAATCAAAATTCTTGAAAAAGGAGGCTGTCAATTTTATCGAGAAGGAAAAGGTGATCATCGTTTATATTGTAGAGTATTGTATAATCAACGTCGAATCGTTCCTATCGATATAGGTGCAAAAGAAATGTCCCCTGCTTATGTTTTACGAATTTTTAGACAATTTGGTTTTACAGATGAAGAAATAGAACATTTATTAAAATAGATGATTGAATGCGTTTTTTCAAAGGAAGAAATTATCTATTCTAGTACGCTTTATCTTAATTTTATTTCCAAGAGCTAAAATAAAGTGATAGCTACTTTTTTAAGGTACATTAACACAAGAGTAAAACCCTCGATTGCTTGTTATAAATTGATTTAATGATTAATTTTCACCCAGTCATCGTCGATAAATTAGCCTCCCTTAAAAACAGGTAAAGTGACTATCACCATTTTGCGTAATTTTTCGCTCTGGTAATGAACTTTTGATTATGAAATGATCCAAATTTGAGGAGAATTTGCCATCTCAATTGTTAAGATTTCGTAATTATTCTGATTGACTGGTATCACCTAAAATACCCATGCGGATCACAAAATTGTCCAATTGTCAACAGCTTTTGAGATGCTCTCACCCTGTAGAAAATCAAGAATATTTTTTAGGTGGAATAGGAAGATGAAATTTATCGGTAAACTAATAAATTATCATCACCTAAACCACTTTCTAGCCTAATTAATAAGGCCATTTCCAGTTAGTAATCTCGTCCTTATCGATACCATTGGTAAAAGCATAATCGAGATTATCGATAATAGCATTTTTCATTCGTTCTTTCACATGACCAGCAGCAGAACCTAATTTCGGCACGCGATCAATGACATCAATTACTAGATGAAAACGATCAACTTGGTTACGAATCGCTAATTCTAGGGGAGTATTAATATTCCCTTCTTCTTTGTAACCGCGCACATGAATACGTTCTTGATTGCTGCGACGGTAGGTAAGTTTATGAATCAGCCAAGGATAACCGTGGAAATTAAAGATAATTGGCTTATCAGTGGTAAATAAACTATCAAAATCCCGTTCCGATAAACCATGGGGGTGTTCACTTTCCGACTGTAATTTAAACAGATCAACCACGTTGATAAAGCGAACTTTTAAGTAAGGGAATTCCTCCCGCAGAATTGCCGTTGCTGCTAAAGATTCTTTAGTGATAATATCCCCACAGCAAGCCATAATTACATCCGGTTCATCGGGATTCGTTCCATCATCATCGTTACTTGCCCAATCCCAAATACCGATACCTTTGGTGCAGTGTTTAATTGCTTCCTCGATAGTCAAGTATTGCAGGTGTTTCTGTTTATCAGCAACGATAATATTAGTGTAATCCTTGCTCTTGAGACAGTGATTAGCCACACTTAATAAACAATTCCCATCAGGGGGAAGATAAACCCGCACCACGTCGGCACTTTTATTGGTTACTAAATCGATAAAACCGGGGTCTTGGTGACTAAAACCATTGTGATCCTGCCGCCAAACTACCGAGGATAATAACAGATTCCAAGAGGAAACAGAAGCACGCCAAGGCACATGATTTTTGCAGATATCGAGCCATTTAGCGTGTTGGTTGAACATGGAATCAATAACGTGGGCAAAAGCCTCGTAGGAGTGAAATAAACCGTGACGACCGGATAATAAATAACCCTCTAACCAACCGACTAAAGTATGTTCACTCAGCATCTCCATCACACGACCATCGGGAGATAATTGGCTACCATCTAAATCCTCTGGATAGGTATCAGCTAACCAAGCTTTTTTAGTCACTTCATAGAGAGCCGCTAAACGATTAGAAGCAGTTTCATCGGGACCAAAAACGCGAAAATTAGTCATATTATTTCGCATTACATCCCGCAAAAATACCCCCATCACTCCCGTGTTTTCTGCTTCCACTTGGCCCGGGTGGGTGACATCTACGGCATACTGACGAAAATCGGGCATTTTTAGGTCTTTCCGCACCAATCCGCCGTTAGCGTGCGGGTTAGCACTCATGCGACGATGACCCCTAGGAGCCAGTTCTTTAAATTCTGGCTTAAATTTACCCGTGGTATAGTCAAATAATTCCTCCGGGTTATAGCTTTTCATCCACTCCTCTAATTTTCTCAAGTGTTCGGGGTTTTCCTGCATGGCACCCATGGGGACTTGGTGAGCGCGCCAGAATCCTTCCACTTTATGACCATCAACATTTTTCGGACCTGTCCAACCCTTGGGAGACCGGAGGATAATCATCGGCCAGGGGTAACGTTTAGCAATACCCGTGCTGCGAGCTTCCTGTTGATAGGAGCGAATCTGATTGATACAGTGTTCTAGGGTAGCGGCCATTTTTTGATGGCAGTGCATGAGGTCTTCATCTTCCTTACATTCGACGATGTAGGGAGTGTAACCGTAACCGACAAAGAGACTTTCTAACTCGTGGGTCGAAATACGGGAGAGAATGGTGGGATTAGCGATTTTATAACCGTTTAAGTTTAAAATTGGCAGTACCGCACCATCGCGAATCGGGTTAAGGAATTTATTCGAGTGCCATGCGGTGGCAAGGGGACCGGTTTCAGCTTCCCCATCACCCACCACCACGGCCGTAATTAGGTCGGGATTGTCAAAAACAGAACCGTAGGCATGGGAAACACTATAACCCAGTTCACCGCCCTCATGGATAGAACCGGGGGTTTCGGGGGTGACGTGACTGCCGATGTGACCGGGAAAAGAAAATTGTTTAAAGAATTTTTGTAATCCTTCCTCGTCTTCACTTTTATCGGGGTAAATTTCCGAATAGGTTCCTTCTAGATAAACCGGACCGAGTACCCCCGGCGCCCCATGGCCAGGACCGGCCATAAAAATCATATCGAGGTCGTATTTTTTGATTAAACGGTTGAGGTGAACGTAGGTAAAACTTAAGGCCGGACTTGCTCCCCAGTGACCGAGCAAACGATACTTAACGTGTTCGGGTTTAAGATGTTCTTTGAGCAGGGGATTATCGCGCAGATAAATCATACCTACAGCTAAATAGTTACAAGCGCGCCAATAGGCATGGGTTTTGTAGAGTTCGTCTTGAGAAAGGGGATTTTGCTCTGTTAAGGGTCTTTCTGGTGCGGATACCATGAATATTTCTCCAATATCTATGAACGATGAGATTAAGAGAGTTGATAGACAATTTCTCCATCGAGAGGGTTAACCCTCGGTCAGTTTTCAAACTGTAATCAAGAGTCTAACCTTTCGGAGCGTAAAAAACTATTAAAATAAGCTATATTTTGCCAATCCGGCTAGGGGAATTTATGTCAGTCGGGCAGGGTTTTTAAATGGCTTTTAAAGGAAAATTAATGTCTTCTTAACTTAGGTATCAATCATTCTCAGAAAGCTTTTAATGATTTTTTAATGTCAACTTTTCCCAAAAGGCTATATAATCAGACTGTCGTTGGTCGGCCAAGGCCTAATCCGGTTTTCTCGATGCCGGTGGCGGGGAGGACTAGGGTAGAAAATTTATTATTTTTTATCTTGGAAGCACTGAAACTTAAAATCTTTCTATACTTCATCTAGCGATCAATAAAAGCTGATTAGCATATATAGTGATTCTCTACAGGCTAATCAATTCTCGGATTGTTTTTTCTTGATCGTGCCTAAGCTTATCGCAGCTGCAAAGGAGTTTTTTTCATGACAAAAGTAAGAGTCGCCATCAACGGATTTGGTCGTATCGGTCGCCTCGTTTTTAGGGCCGGTATCCAAAATCCTGATTTCGAGTTTGTTGGTATCAATGATCTCGTCCCCCCCGATAATATTGCCTATCTGCTCAAATACGACTCCACCCACGGACGTTTTCAGGGTACGGTAGAAGCGAAAGAAGATGGCATCGTCGTGGATGGTAAGTTTATCCCCTGTTACTCGATTAAAGACCCCGCTCAACTGCCCTGGGGTGCCACCGGGGCCGATTATGTGGTCGAGTCCACCGGTTTATTTACCACCGCCGAAGGAGCAGGAAAACACCTACAAGCAGGGGCCAAACGGGTGGTTATCTCCGCACCCACCAAAGATCCCGACAAGATTCGTACTATTGTACTAGGCGTTAACGATAATGAATACGATCCCGCTAAGGATCTGATCGTCTCTAACGCTAGTTGTACCACCAATTGTTTAGCCCCGATCACCAAAGTTATTAACGATAACTTCGGACTAGCAGAAGGATTAATGACCACGGTACACTCGATGACCGCCACTCAACCCACCGTGGATGGTCCATCGAAAAAAGATTGGCGCGGTGGTCGCGGCGCTGGTCAAAATATTATCCCCTCCTCCACGGGGGCAGCCAAAGCAGTAACCCTAGTTATTCCTTCCCTAAAAGGCAAATTAACCGGTATGGCTTTCCGTGTGCCAACTCCCAACGTTTCGGCGGTGGATTTAACCTTTAAAACCGAAAAAGCCACCAGTTACGAGGAAATCTGCGCCGCTATGAAAGCCGCCAGCGAAGGACCGATGAAAGGTATCCTCGGTTACACCGATGAGGAAGTGGTATCGAGTGACTTTATCACTGACCCCCGTTCCAGTATCTTTGATGCTAAAGCTGGCATTCAACTTAATGCCAATTTCTTTAAGGTCGTCTCTTGGTACGATAACGAATGGGGTTACTCCTGCCGGATGTTAGACCTGATGAAAATGATGGCAGCTAAGGAAGCAGCCCTAGTAACAGCCTAAATCAGTTATCAGTTATCAGTAAACAGTAACCAGTAATCAGTAAACAGTAAACAGTAACCAGTGAAAAAACAGCACTGTTAATGCCGTTATCACTTAATCCTCAAATCTGATAACTGATAACTGATAACTGATAAGATGAATCCAAAATTTAAAGATATTATCGCTTGGGAACAGGCACAATTGTTAATGCAGCCGGCATTTATTCGGGTGCTGGATAATCTGCGTAAACAGTTAGAAAATTCCCTCTGGAAAGGAACTTATACAGAAATTCAAGATCCCTATCCCAGTTATCTGCTCTGTTTGACTTATCTCGATCGCTCCGTTACTGTAAATATTTGGGAACTTTGTTTTCAAGTCTGTTTTCTTGATTATCCCACCGATGAAGGAGAGAGCGTCACCATCGATACCAGTCTCCTCGACCCCACCGGTGAACTGGATTGGCAGAGTTTGGAAACGAAAACCGAGCGCATTATTAACCGATTATTCGCTAATTTACCCCAATGAAAGCAGATTTAGACACGATCAAGGCAGAGTATGCCG
This sequence comes from Microcystis sp. M049S2, assembly GCF_020245625.1. Classification (NCBI taxonomy): domain Bacteria; kingdom Bacillati; phylum Cyanobacteriota; class Cyanophyceae; order Chroococcales; family Microcystaceae; genus Microcystis; species Microcystis sp. M049S2. The sequence continues at coordinate 19,826 of NZ_JADBUN010000057.1, forward strand.
CTAATTTTCTCAAAGATTACCACAATGATCCCCAAAGTTTAGCATCCCAAACAATTTTAATCGATCGCTCCGATTGGGGTTTATTAGAATTAAAAGGCCAGGATCGACTGCGTTTTCTCCACAATCAAACCAGTAACGCGATTGATCGCCTGAAACCGGGTCAGGGTTGTGAGACAATTTTCCTTAACTCTACCGGTCGTACCCTCGATTTTGTCACGGTTTACGCTGGCGATGATTCCCTCCTCATCCTCGTTTCTCCCCAACGTCGTCAATTTTTACTGGAATTGATTGATCGCTATATTTTCCCCTTCGATAAGGTGGAAATTAGCGACTTAACCGATAATTTTGGCATTTTCAACCTAATCGGTACTGAAAGCGGGCAATACCTGCAAAAAATCGCCGTTCTAGAGCAGATTTTAACGGGGGTGCAGCATACTCATTATCTCCTTTCTGACCCCCCCCTGAGAGTGGCCGTCGGCACTGGCTTAGATCTACCCGGATATACTTTAATCGTTGCCGCCGCCGAAGCGGGTTCTCTCTGGGAAAATTTAATTAAAAATGGCGTTACTCCCGCCGATGAACAGGTGTGGGAATACCTGAGAATCCATCAGGGACGACCGGCAGTCGATCGAGAATTAACCGAAGATTATAACCCTTTAGAGGCCGGTTTGTGGCGAGCGATCGTCTTTGATAAAGGTTGTTATATTGGTCAAGAAACTATCGCCCGTCTCAACACCTATAAAGGCGTAAAACAAAGACTTTGGGGCATAAAACTCAGCCAACCCGTCCCCAGCAATACCCCGATTATTTTAGAAGGGCAAAAAGTCGGTTTACTCACCAGTGTGCTGGAGGATTTTGGCTTGGGTTATGTGAAAACAAAAGCGGGAGGAGAGGGTTTAAAAGTGCAAATCGGCGAGGCAACAGGAGAATTAACCCCTTTACCCTTCCTCTCTCACGAATACCCCTGTTAGTGAACAGTAATACTTAAGTAGGTAGGCGTTAAAAATTATCAGATGCCCCCCTTATTATAACTATCCCTTATAGGGATCTTTCTTAACAATTTTTGCAGTAAGCACTCCAACCCTTATCCTGACTTGATTTCAGTTTTTTCTTTGTCAGTAAGGGTGTCAACAAGGAATATTACAAATTGTTAACCGAGTCTTGAAAGCCT
>NZ_JADBUN010000058.1:0-17067 GCF_020245625.1 Microcystis sp. M049S2
AAGTCCCCCTTATCAAGGGGGATTTAGGGGTATCTAACCAATTCAAGTCCCCCTTATCAAGGGGGATTTAGGGGTATCTAACCAATTCAAGTCCCCCTTATCAAGGGGGATTTAGGGGTATCTAACCAATTCAAGTCCCCCTTATCAAGGGGGATTTAGGAGGATCAAACCCAATTCAAGGGGGATTTAGGGGGATCAAACCAATTCAAGTCCCCCTTATCAAGGGGGATTTAGGGGGATCAAACCAATTCAAGTCCCCCTTATCAAGGGGGATTTAGGGGGATCAAACCAATTCAAGGGGGATTTAGGGGTATCTAACCAATTCAAGTCCCCCTTATCAAGGGGGATTTAGGGGGATCAAACCAATTCAAGTCCCCCTTATCAAGGGGGATTTAGGGGGATCTAACCAATTCAAGGGGGATTTAGGGGTATCTAAACCAATTCAAGTCCCCCTTATCAAGGGGGATTTAGGGGGATCTAACCTTATCAAGTCCCCCTTATCAAGGGGGATTTAGGAGGATCAAACCAATTCAAGGGGGATTTAGGGGGATCTAACCAATTCAAGTCCCCCTTATCAAGGGGGATTTAGGGGGATCTAACCAATTCAAGTCCCCCTTATCAAGGGGGATTTAGGGGGATCAAACCAATTCAAGTCCCCCTTATCAAGGGGGATTTAGGGGGATCAAACCAATTCAAGGGGGATTTAGGGGGATCAAACCTTTTGCTATATTAAATGTATCTCCAATCTCAGCGAAGCGAATTGGATTGGTTCATAATTTATCGATATTTATCCATTATGCCCCTCAACTTCTCCCGGACTCGTGACTTATTATCTAACTTCCAATTTGGGGAACTGTTTATCGAGGAATTGGGATGGTCTCATCCTCGCGCAAAAAAAACTGTTAGTATCACCGTTGACAACCAAGAATATCCCTGTCAACGAATTGCGGAAGTGTCCGGAGTAGCAGTATTAGAGGTGACAACTACCGATATACCCGATGCGAAACTTCGTCGGGACATTCACCAGCAAGTTATCGAAAGAATTGCCGAAAATCTGCTAATTTTCGTCGATGGGGGACGGACACGCAGTTTATGGTACTGGGTAAAAAGAGAGGGAAGTAAAAGTTATATCCGTGACCATCTTTATATAAAAGGACAACCGGGAGATTTATTTCTCGGTAAACTAGCGGAATTAGTCCTCGATATCACCGATTTTGAAGATGGGGAACCCTCCGTGGTGGAGGTGGCCCATCGCTTACAAAAAGGTTTCGATATCGAAAAGATTACCAAGAAATTTTATCAGGAATTTCAGCGAGAGCATTTACAGTTCCTCCCCTTTATCCAAGGAATCGATCGAGAAAGCGATCGAAAATGGTACACTTCGGTTATTCTCAATCGTTTAATGTTCGTCTATTTCCTGCAGCGCAAGGGATTTATCGATAACGACTTCAACTATCTGCAAAACCAATTACAAGCAAGTCAACGACGCGGGAAAAATTTATTTTATCGTCAGTTTCTGCAAACCCTCTTTTTCCAAGCATTCGCTCAACCAGAATCCCAACGAGATGAGACAGTAACTGCATTGGTGGGAAAAGTCAAATATCTTAACGGAGGATTATTTCTCCAACATCCCCTCGAAAATCTTTATCAAAACATTTGTATTGATGACCAAGCATTTGAGAATATCCTCGATTTATTCTCCCGTTACTCTTGGAACCTTGACGACACTCCGGGGGGAAGCGATGACGAAATTAACCCCGATGTTTTGGGATATATCTTTGAAAAGTATATCAACCAAAAAGCTTTCGGTGCTTACTATACCCGTCCGGAGATTACTGAATATCTCTGTGATAGGACGATTAATAAATGGATTGTCGAGAGAAGCAATCAACATTATCCCCGCAAACAATTTGCCAGTATTTCTGAACTACTAATCAATCTCGATTCTCCCCTCTGTCAGCTTCTGATTGAAGATATTCTTCCCCAGCTTTCTATTTTAGACCCTGCCTGTGGTTCCGGTGCTTTTTTAGTGGCTGCGATGAAGACATTAATCGGAATTTATAGCGCGGTGATTGGGACAATTGAACTACGGGGAGACAGTAAATTAAAACAGTGGTTAACAGAGGTAAGAAAATCCCATCCCTCTCTCGGATATTACATCAAAAAAAGAATTATTTCCGATAACCTCTACGGTGTCGATATCATGGAGGAAGCGACGGAAATCGCGAAACTGCGTTTATTTCTCGCTTTAGTTGCTGCCGCACAATCGGTGACAGAATTGGAACCCTTACCGAATATTGATTTTAATATCATGTCGGGAAATTCCCTCATCGGGTTAATTCGCGTGGACGAAAAAAGTTTTAATCTCATGGGAGAGGAAAACATTCTGCAAACCCTCACCGCGCAAAATTATCAGGCAATTCTCGCGGAAAAAAATCGCAGTATTGAATTATACAAAGAACACGCTTTTCGATTGGGAGAAGTAGAGGGAACCCCCCAAGAAAACCGTCTCCAGATGTTACGCAATCACATCGAGGATGTCAACCGCGAATCGGTGCAGAAATTAAACCAAATTCTCTTAGATGAGTTTAGCGGTAAGTTGTCAATCAAGTACGAATCTGCACAATTAACGGGAAAAGCAAAGAAACGTTTATTAACTCTCTCTGATATGCAGTCCCTGAAACCCTTCCACTGGGGTTATCACTTCGATAAACTGATTACAGAAAAAGGTGGTTTTGATGTGATTATCACCAATCCCCCTTGGGAAGTCTTTAAACCCCAAGCGAAAGAATTTTTTTCTCAGCATAGCGACTTGGTGACTAAAAATAAAATGGACATCAAGACGTTTGAAAAGGAACAGAAAAAACTATTAACTAATCCCGAAATCGCTCAAGCATGGTTAGAATATCAAAGTCAATACCCCCACGTTAATCTCTATTTTCGTTCTTCGGAACAATATAAAAATCAAATCTCTATTGTCAATGGTAAAAAGCAAGGGACGGATCTTAATCTCTATAAGCTTTTTGTTGAACAATGTTTTAATCTTCTCCATCCCCGGGGAGAATGTGGAATAGTTATTCCCAGTGGAATTTATACTGATTTAGGGTCTAAACAACTGCGAGAAATGTTATTTTCTCAGACAAACCTGACAGGATTATTTTGTTTTGAAAATCGTAAAACAATTTTTGAAGGTGTAGATAGTCGCTTTAAGTTTGTCATTCTAACTTTTGAGAAAAATAAACAAACTCTTTCCTTTCCTGTGGAATTTATGCGTCACGATGTTGAGGAATTACAACGTTTTCCCCATAAAGATAGTTTAGTAATTAGCGTCGATTTAATCCGCAAACTATCCCCCGATTCCCTCTCGGTAATGGAATTTAAACAAGATATAGATATTCATATCGCAGAAAAAATGTCTCGTTTTCCTCTGCTAGGAGAAACCCTTCCCGATACATGGAATCTCAAGTTAACTCGCGAATTTCACATGACTGATGATAGTTATTTATTTAAAACTGAACCCGCAGAGGGAAGACTACCCCTCTACGAAGGAAAAATGATTCATCAATTCACCCATCGGTATGCTTTACCGAAATACTGGTTAGATGAAAAAGAAGCAAGACAAGCTTTATTAAAACGCGGTGAAGTCGATAAAGGTCAAATCTTGGACTATCAAACCTATCGTTTAGGATTTCGTGATGTTGCTAGAAATACGGATATTAGAACTATGATAGCTACAATTTTACCTCCTAATTTATTTTGTCCCCATACAATGAGTTTAGAAAAAATCGATAAGCAACCAACTATAAGTTTAAAAGAAAAATGTTATCTATTGTCCATTTTTAATAGCTTTGTTTTTGATAGAAGTATCCGAGATAAAGTTACATCTCATTTATCGTTTTTCTACATATATCAACTACCTATCCCCCGACTAAAAGAGGGAGATAAATACTTTCAGGAGATAGTAGAAAATGCGGCGAAATTGATTTGTACTACAGAAGAATTTGATCAATTAGCGAAAGAAGTGGGGATAGGTTCCCATAAAAATGGAGTCACAGAAGAAGCAGAAAGAATGGCAATTAGAGCGAAATTAGATGCAATAGTCGCCCACTTGTATGAATTAACCCCAACAGAATTTCAACATATATTAAGTACCTTTCCCCTCGTCCCCGAAAGCGTCAAAACTGCCACCCTCAAAGCTTACCAAACCCTGTAAGGGAATTATGAATGATGAAGTGGGGAAATTGAACTAAAACCCCATAAACCCCCAACGGGTAGGGTTGATTCATGAATCAACCCTACAATAAATCAACCCTACTTGATAAGGGGGGTGTCTGATAATTTTTAACGCCTACCTACTTAGATATAGAGGTTTTCATTACCCTGTCTGGTTATACCTCATCTTTATGAAAAATGATCTTACTGGAAAAATGGCTAATCAATGGGGTAAATAAAAGCTGATAGCTAAAAAAACTGATAACTGATAACCCGGGAGAAAATATAATTGTAGCTACCTACCCATTCCAGATTAATTCCTATGGCAGAAGAAACCACCACCCCCGCAACTCCGGCAGCAGAAGCAGAAAAACCGGCTCAACCTGCGGCTGTTAAGAAACCCAAGGAGCCTACCGTCGAGGAAAAACCCTTTGCTGAATTTATCGAGCAGCATTTTCAACCCGCACTGGCGGCAGCCTTGCAAAAGCTGGGTATAACTGACATAAAACTGTCCTTTAAACAGGATAAAATTGCCGTGCAGGGCTTTTCTAGTTCTCCCTGTTGGCAGTTAAGCGGCAATTGGCTCGGAGGAATGCGTCAATTTAGCATTTATTTTTTGGAAGAAAACATCAACGGTAAAAAAGCTTTTTCCCAGGCTGAGGGCGGCGCTCAAGCTAGTACACTTGAATCATTTATGATCGATGAAAGGAAAGTTAGTCTTGATTTACTGTTGTTTTACACCCTGCAACGGCTTAATGGTCAAAAGTGGTTGACGAGAAACTAAAATTACTGAGGATTAGCGATCGAGAAGGGGGGTAAAATGAGCATAGACGACCACTGCTTATCGATCGCTAATAGTAATTATGCGTGTATTTGTACTACTTTTTAACGCGGGCACAGAAAACGAAGGTATCCACACCATTCAAATGGGAGCTATCAATAAGGTGTTGATGTTTGAATCGGAAGATGATGCCACCCGTTATGCGCTGCTGTTAGAGGCCCAGGATTTCCCGACTCCCACGGTAGAGAAAATTGATTCGGAGGAAGTGGCAGAATTTTGTCGCGATGCTGGCTATCAAGCGGAGATGATTGAAGCGGGTATGTTGGTAATTCCCCCCGAAAGCAATGCCTCGGAGTTGGATTGGCAAAAAGAGGAAGTCCCCCCCGCCGAGGAAGAGTTTTCCGAGATTCCCGATGCGGAGTTAGACAGCATCCGTCGTCGTCTAGAAGGACTTTTGTAATAGACCTCTGGTAAAGAAAATTGTCCTGCTTGGTTCGGAGACAGGAGACAGGAGACAGGAGCCAGTAGTCAGGAGTTCGGAGTCAGAAGACAGGATAATAAATCAACGTTGTTCCCTGTTCCCTGTTCCCTGTTCCCTGTTCCCTGTTCCCTGTTCCCTGTTCACTGTTCACTGATAACTGATAACTGAATATGACAACTGTGGGGGAATTAGGCGAAAATTTGGTGGCGGATTGGTTGCAATTACAGGAATGGCATATCCTCCAGCGTCGTTGGCGTAGTGGCGGCGGTGAAATCGATTTAATCGTCTTGTCTAAATCTCAGGCGATTCTCGCTTTTGTCGAGGTGAAAACCCGCAGCGCCGGCAATTGGGATTTAGGGGGCAAATTAGCCATCGATGACCGTAAACAGGGGAGAATTTACGAAGCTGCCCAGATATTTCTCTCCTTTTATCCCCAATGGTCCGATTTAACCTGTCGTTTCGATGTGGCTTTAGTTAGTTGTCAAAAAAGTTCTCTATTAGCTTTACCTGAGTTTTCCCTTGATTATCCCTGTCAGCGACAGGCAGGTTATCAATTGCAATTACAGGAATATCTCGTGGCGGTTTTCTAAAAACACAATAGGCCCGCCTAGGGAGGCGGGCTTCATCTTGTACAAACGATATGGACTCCTAAAAAATTAACGGACTCAACATAATAGAGGTTTACGGAACCCACAACAGTCTATCTGTCAACTATCAAGATTTCTCAGTTTACCGACTCAGGTGATGATTACGGCTCACTCCATCTGTCCTATATCGAGCAACAGAGGCGAAACCATACTTTACTTTACAAACTTTGAGAATCTGCGTCCGATTTAGCTGTTGCGTTGAGCTAGAGCAGGTGGCACAGGCTCTAGGTCTTTTTGCCTGAAAGGAAGTTGAGTCGCTTCCTTTGTGCCTTTATGTTTTTAATATAACACCCTTGTCGGGACTCGATCGAGCTTGTGATTAAAGTTTACATTTATTGATTTTTAGTAAAAATTGCCGTTACAAAACTATGGGAATTATGAATTATGAATTATGAATTATGAATTGGGGAGGTGGGAATTATGAATTATGAATTGGGAAGTGGGGGAAGTGGGGGAAGTGGGGAAGCTGTCCTATCACCCCAAAACCCTATCACCCTATCACCCTATCACCCTATCACCCGATCTCCTGACTTCCGAATCCTGATTACTGATCACTGATTAGGGACTGAATCTCCTCTTTGTAGGCAAAAGGAGCGCGACTGAGAGCCTCTTGAAAGAGGGGTTGAGCCTCTTGATTTTTGCCCTGTTCTTTTAGTACGATCGCAGTCGCTAAAATCGGTCGGAAATCGTTAACATCCATCTGTTGAGCTTGTTTATAGGCGTTTAAAGCTTCTGGATAATTTTGCTGCTCGAAATAGATTTTGCCTAAAAGTAACTGAACGGAAACGATATCGATTAAACTAGCTGGATTATTGGGATCGGCAGCGGCTTTTAAAGCGCGATCAATCGTGTCTTGGACCAGACTAATCGCCTCGGTATGGCGGTTTTGGCTGAGAAATAAATTAGTTAATCCGGTCAAGGCTTGTAGATCTTGGGGTTGGGAGGCCAAAAGGCTGCGATAACTGGCTGTGGCTCCTGCATAGTCCTCTATTTGCCGTTTTGCTTCCGCTAAAAGTAGTAGATAATCGGATTGTTGGGGGTTAAGTTGCGCTAATTTTTCTAAAGGTTCGATCGCTTGCTTTAAATCGCCCTGCTGTAAGCGAGTATCTAATAATCCCCGCAAAGCTGCCTGATTATCGGGTTCGCGCTCTAAAACCATCTGATAACCCAGTGCTTGACTGGCTAATTCCTCTTGTTTCACTGCGGACAGATGACTCTGGCCCGAGGAGTGCTGACTTTTGAGAATAGAAGTCAATAGCGGCATAGTCGAGAAGGACAGCAAAGCAAATAACATCAGGATGAGACCGATGGACAGCCAACGACGGTTAGAGAGAGAGGCTTTCATAGACTGGGGTGCGAGGGGACAGACAAGAAAATGTTATGGAAATCTAGAGATTTGATGAGGGGATCGATCAAATTGGCCGCTCTTTATTGAGTACAATGGGCAGACAGTCAAGACTCAAAAGGGTTTTGACAAGGTTGACAGTCAGAAGATCATGGTTCTTAATATATTAGATGCCAGTAGATTCGCCCTAGAGGGTTATTGTAATCCTCTAGATCGCGCTTTTGACTTGCTTGACTACTAATTTACTATGTGTCTCCGCCGCTAGGAGTGTGATATGAATCGTCCTGGGAATCGGTTTACCGAATCACCGAAAACCCCCCCGACTTCTGAAGTTCCACTTCAGGATGTCCCTCTTGAGTCCCCCCATACTGAGGCTGACTTAGCCGTAGAGTCAGCCACCCCCGAAGAAGTCAAACGCCAACAACCGATCCCCCCTCCCAGTCATCTGCGGCAGTATCGGGCGATCGGTCTCGTCTATGGCCATTATCAGCGATCGGAGGAACAATTAACTAAAGGCAATATTTTAACTGCCGATGGTACTCTGATCGATTCTGTGATTCTCGGTCGGGTGATCAGTTTGGTTAAAAATCATCTCGATCTGGAAAAACCCCATCTTTGGGTGGTTTATCCGCGCACCCGTCAGGAAAATGATGCCCTTCATGTTCAGATTGTCGGTGTTTGGGAACCAGAAACCCTGAAAAAAGAGGATGATCCAGAGATAGAGCCACTCCTCGCTTCTACCCCGGGTTATTTTTCGATTCGAGGTGAAGTCATCTTTACTGAACGGGAAAATCAAGCGGTAGTGGTCAAAATCCGACAAATGCCCAAAACTGAAGCGGAGAAACCCAAGTTTTTTAAACTAAAATTGCGCGGCACTTTGCCAGGTAAACCAGTCAGTCGTTTTTGGGATTTTCAAGTACAGATGAAAGGGGATGCCTTAACTATTTTGGAAGGTTTAGACCTCGGTTTTGCCAGCAAGAAAAAACCGATGGGTAAGGGGGGTTTTAAAAAGCCTTTTGATAAAAATCGTCATCCCTCGGGCGATAGATATTCTCGACCGGAAGGGGAAGGAGAAAAGCGACCTTTTGCCCCCGGACAATCCCCTATCCCTCGGCCTTCCCGACCAAAAACCCTATCGGAAAACTAATTTTTTCTAAGGATGGGTGCAGAACCCATCCCTAGGTTTACAGGCTTTTTCAGGAGTTAGTTGCTCCTTAGTATCTGGGAATATAAGCGCGAATTCTATAACTATAATCTGTTCCCAAAATCTCGGTGATAAAAACCGCGAACTGAGTGCCTAAAATCGCTTCATCGGCAGAACTAAAAGATTTATAATCTTCTATTAACCACTCTTGACCACCATTAACTAAGGTACATCTAAAGGTGCCAAGAGATTCGGCGATTTCTGTATATTCTGTATAGTTTCTCGTTCTTACTTCCCCCGTACTATCTGCCCTCAAACACAATTGATTAAGTTCTGCATAAAATTTGTCAGGAATTTTGTTTAAATCACCCCCTTTAGTTGCCCAACGCATAAAAAGATGGAAAGACCAAGGAAGATTGAGATAAACTAGATAACATAAAACCAGAGTAATTGTTAAATATAAGGAAGAAGTCAGGAATTTATCATATTTCCTTTTTCGGGATCGATTTAGACGTTTGGCTAAATCTAGCTTTGATTTTCTCATGAATTTTAATTAGTTAAAAGTAATTCGTAAAAAGTTAAGATGTATAAAAGAATTCTGCGTTTTGCTCCGATTATCCTGTCCTTGAGTTTGTTTATTCTAGCGGTCTGGGCAATTAGTCAAGAATTTAAACACTACACTTTTGCACAACTCTTGGCTAGTTTGGATCATATTACCACAAGTCGTAAGCTAGAAGCTATTTTTTGGATGGCTTTGGGTTATTTGTCGATGACGGGTTATGATCGCCTAGGTTTTTATTATATCAATCATCCCTTAGCTTTAGGCACTATTATCCGTACTGCTTTTATCAGTTATGCTCTTGGTAATACCATTGGTTTAACCTTATTTTCTGGAACTGCGATCCGTTATCGTTTCTATACTCCTGCGGGGGTGGGGGTGGTGGATATTGCCAAAGTTATCACTTTTACCCATTTAAGCTTTTGGTTAGGAATGTTAGGCATTGGTGGTGTAAGTTTTCTCCTCGATCCCCAACGGATTCCTCAACTTTTAAAATTACCTTTCTTAACTACTAAACCTTTAGGAATAATTTTTTTATTGCTGGTTACTGGCTATTTTTTCTTGGCTCTCACCTATAAAAAACCCATAAAAATCGGCAAAGAAAATATATATCTACCCTCTTGGAATCTTTCCCTGGCTTTGATTTTGTTGACTTTTATTGATTGGATATTAGCCGCTAGAGTTCTATATCTTCTTCTCCCGGACAACTATAATACTTCGTTTTTAGGATTTTTCGGTCTCTACGTATTTGCCATGACGGCAGGGGTATTAAGCAATGTGCCGGGGGGAATAGGTGTTTTTGAGTTTATCATGCTGAGATTACGACCGGAATATGTATCTAATGGCGAGCTTTTAGGTTCTTTAATCGCCTATCGAGCTATTTATTATTTCCTGCCTTTAATTGTCGCTTTTGTCTGGTTATTGGGTTACGAGGCGCGCAGAAAATAAGCTCTTCAAATTAGCTTAAACGGACAGAAAAAGTCCCCATGCCGTCATAGCTGGGGAGCATCAATCTAGTAGGCTAAAGTTTCTAAAGTTTCCCGTAGATAGGAACAAATGCGAGCATCGGCATCGTCTCTATTTTTACCTGATTCTAGTTGTTCTTGCTGCCAACGCCGAAAACCGGAACTAGCGGCGATGGCTTGTTTTAAATGCTCCCAAGTATGATGATCTTTGTGAAGTGGGGTGTCGGAAAATGTGCTAGAGTTGCCCATCTTTACCTCTCGTGGTAGGGTTGCACCTTTTAACATAACTTAAAAATCGCTGAAAATTCTGATAACTGGGACACAATTAGGCAGAAAAAGGTGTTGCCTAGCGGGAAATCTGCGGGGATGCCAACACCTTTTTTGAGGGAATCTAGCGGATTTTTAGGAGATTTTGCTGGTTTCTGCCGCTTCTTCCGTCACCACTGCCTGATTTAAAGCTGCGGGGGGAATGGGGATAGGAAATACCGCCGGCAGATTAGCGGTGGCATCTTCAGGAGGCTGCGCAGAGTGAAAACGACGGTAGCTTAAAACACCCGCTACGGTGATTGCTCCTGTAGCAGCGGCAACCCCTAAAATAAGTTTGTTAGGATTGACATGGAAGGTGGTATTGCTGCCAAAAATGCTTTTACCTTTAGCGAAAGCACAAGCGGAGGCGCTGCCGGCATCAAGAGTACCTAAAACAATGCCACTGACGAGGGTGGCACTAACGGCGATGGAGGTGAAAAAAGTTTTCTTCATAATTGCCTTGGGGATAGGTTGTCAATAGCGATTATCCTTGCATTATAGATATCTAAATCACAATTGTCTATTTTATTTCCGTTGGTGACATTGAAATAATTTTGTTTAAGAATAATGAATTATCAATATCGTGTCGGGGGTAGTCTTGCCTATAACCATCCTACCTATATCGAGAGAAATGCCGATCGAGAACTGTTAACGGCGTTGAAAAATGGTCAATTTTGCTACGTTTTTAACTGTCGTCAGATGGGTAAATCCAGTTTAAGGGTACGAGTGACTCATATCTTACAGCAATTAGGCATGGATTGCGCGTCCGTAGATATAACCAGCATTGGTAGTAATGATAATTTATCCCAATGGTATAACGGCGTGATCACCCGTTTGTTTTTAGGATTTAATCTGACGGGAAAAATTAATCTTAAATCCTGGTTGCGCGATCGAGAGGATTTACCTCCCGTGCAGCGTTTGGGACAATTTATCGAGGAAGTTTTATTAGTTTATTGTCGGGGAGAGAAAATATATATTTTTATCGACGAGATCGATAAAATTCTCAGTTTACAGTTTTCTCTAGATGACTTTTTTTCCCTGATTCGTTATTGTTATAACCAAAGAGCGGAAAATTCCCAGTATGAAAGAATTACTTTCGCTTTATTCGGTGTTGCTACCCCAGCAGATTTAATTCGCGAAAAGACCCAAACATCTTTTAATATCGGCCAAGCGATCGAATTAACGGGATTTAATTTGACCGAAATTACTCCTTTAGCTGAGGGATTATCCAGTCAAAGTAATTATCAACCCGACTGCTTAGAAAAAGTTATTTTTTGGACGGGAGGACAGCCATTTTTAACCCAGAAAATCTGTCAGCTATTGCTGGAAAGTGATTTAGATATTGAGACGCTAATCAAAGAGAAAATTATTAATAATTGGGAATCTCATGATGAACCAGTGCATCTGCGAACTATTGCCGATCGCTTGTTAAGAAATCAAGACAAAGCCGGTCGTTTGTTAGGCATCTATCAACAAATTTTAGAAAAAGGTGCAATCCTGTGCGATGATAGTCCAGAACAAGGGGAATTAAGGTTATCGGGATTAGTGGTAAAAAAGGATAATGAATTAGTAGTTTATAATCCTATTTATCGAGAAATATTTAATCTCAATTGGCTGGAAAAACAATTAGAGCAATTGCGTCCCTACTCAGAAGCAATCGCCGCTTGGCAACAGTCTAATTATACCGATGAATCGCGGCTTTTACGCGGAAAAGCTTTAAATAATGCCCTCGATTGGTCTCAGGGGAAAAGCTTAAGTAATCTTGATTATCAGTTTTTAACTGCTAGTCAAAATCTCGATAAAAGAGAGGCGGAAATTAGCTTAAAAACTCAGAAGCAAGCTAATAAAATTCTAGCAATCGCTCACCAAAAAGCCACCAAGAGAATTAAAATTGGCTCGGTAATTTTAATTGTTTCTCTCTTGGGTTCTCTCTTAGCTTTTGTCCAGGTAAAACAAGCGTGGCAGCAAGTAGAAACCGCTCAACTAGGTATTCAATTACAGCGCCAGGGTGATAGTTATTGGCAACAATTTCAATTTGAACAATTAGAATCTTTAATTGCATCCATGCAAGCAGTCAATAGTTTAAAAAATATCGTTACCGATGGGCAACCCTTGAGTAAATATCCTGCTACCAGTCCAATTATTACCCTCCAACAAATTTTAGATCGTATTCAAGAAAAAAAACAACTGCGAGGACATCAGGGAACTATTTATAGTGTTAGTATTAGTCCTGATCGTCAAAAAATAGCCACTGCTTCCCAAGATGGGACGGTAAAAATTTGGAATCAAAAAGGTGAGAATATTCAAACTTTGACCGGTCATCAGGGAGCAGTTTATAGTGTTAGTTTTAGTCCCGATAGTCAAAAAATTGCCACCGCTTCCGAAGATAAAACCGCCAAAATTTGGAACTTGCAAGGACAAAATTTAGTCACCTATCCTGACCATCAAGAATCTGTTTATAGTGTTAGTTTTAGTCCCGATGGTCAAAAAATTGTGACTACTTCCAGAGATAAAACCGCTAGATTATGGAATTTATCAGGTGAAACTTTACAGGTATTTAAGGGACATAAAAGATCGATAGATGCAGCTAGTTTTAGTCCCGATGGTCAAAAAATTGCCACCGCTTCCCGGGATGGTACGATTAAAATCTGGGATTTATCAGGTAAAATTATCTTGAGTTTAGGCCAAGAAAATATTGGGGCTTTTTATAGTGTTAATTTTAGTCCCGACGGTCAAAAAATTGCTGGAGCAGCGGCCGATAAAACTGCTAAAATCTGGGATTTAGAGGGAAATTTAATAGCTACTTTCCGGGGACATCAAGATTTTGTCAACAGTGTTAATTTTAGTCCTGATGGCAAGTTTATAATTACTGCATCTAGTGACAGTAGTGCTAAAATTTGGGGAATGCAAGGGGAAGAAATAACCACTCTTAGAGGACATCAAGAATCAGTTTTTACTGCTGTATTTAGTCAAGATGGAAAAGAGGTGGTAACTGGATCGAGTGATGAAACGGCTAAAATTTGGCAACTGAACAATTTAAATCAAGCTAAGTCCGATAATACCAGTGTTAGCATTAATTCCCAGGGCAATATTATCGCTATTGCTAATAAAGATGGTCAGATTACTTTACTGGATTCACAAGGTAAAAAAATTAGAGAATTTACCACAAAAATGCGCTCAATCTATAGTATTGCTTTTCATCCCGATAGTAATCAGATAGCGATTACAGGAAGAAATGGAAAAGTACAAATCTGGAGTCAAAAAGGAACAATGCTTCAAGAATTTACTGCTAGTCAAGTACCGATTTATAGTCTTGCTTTTAATGGAGAGGGAACAGCAATCATCACGGGAACAAGCGAGGGAAAAGTTCAATACTGGCATTTAAGTAATTATCGGCCTCAATTAATTAATTCTTGGACAGCCGATGATAGTATTATCTATAATTTGGTGTTTTCTCCTGATCATCAAAAAATTGCTACCGCTACTCGGGGAAAGATTAAAATTTGGGATTTACAGGGCAATCTTTTAAAGGAGATTAAAACCGATTCTTTTCCCGTTTATGGAGTTAGTTTTAGTCCCGATGGTGAAAAAATCGCTGCTATTTCAAGGGATGGTACAGCTAGACGCTGGGACATGGACGGAAATTTGCGCTCCGAGTTTAAAATAGAAGAAGATATCGTCTATGGGATCACTTTTAGTCCTGATGGTCAAGAGATTGTGATTATTGCTAGGGATGGTCAAAAGCATCGATGGCCTTTAGAAACGGAATATAATTATTTACAAAAATTGCTCGATCGAGGTTGTCTTTGGTTAGAAGATTATCTCGGAAATCGTCCCGAAAAACGAGAAGCTCTATCCCTGTGTACTGGGAAAATAAAACCATCGAATTAAATTAATTTTTCAAGTCATACTGTCAACTTGGTTTAACTGAGTGGGGGCAAAAGTTAAATTAATTAGTTAATTTCTTGAGTAATTAAGTAGCTGGTTATAATTAAATTGAAGTTAGTCCCCCCTTAATAAGGGGGGCATCTGAAAGTTTTTAACACCTACCTACTTATTGCCTAACCCACCCGCTCAATAATCTTAATTTTTAATCCGATGGGGTGGGATTTTCTGCGCCTTGCGAGCGAGTTTCTGGGGGAGTATCTTTTCCGATAGTTTCTTCTGGAGACAAGTCTTCCTCGGTAACTTCAATAATCACCGTTTCGCTAACAGCAATAGTTTCGACTTCAACATTGGCGACAGGTTCAGTCGGGGCAATTTCTGGAGGATTTTCGGAAGGGTTGATCTCTTCTGTTGCCAAATCAAAATCATCGAAATCATCGAAATCATCGAAATCATCGAAAGTTTCCCCATCATCAATAATTTCTTCAGCTTTTTCCTCAATTTCTGTCACTGATTCTGTAGTAGTTTCTCCGATAGCTGCTGCTGTTTCGACAACGGGGGCAACCGTTTCTTGAGCTTTTTCCTCAATTTCTGTCACTGATTCTGTAATAGTTTCTCCGATAGCTGCCGCTGTTTCCACAACGGGATCAACCGTTTCTTTAACCGTTTCTTTAACTTTTGCTGCTACTTTCTCAGGTTTAGCTTTAGTTTTGGGGGATTGAGACGGAGTAACTTTCCCCAGACGATTGCCTAACCAACCGACAATAGTAAATAATTTAACCGGTTTGTCGGGATAAAAAAGTGCTTGTCTGAGTTTGAGAGTTTGCCAAGCGAAAGCAATAAATAAAATGGCCGCGGCAGCTTGTCCGAGGAGGATAGCGCCTGTAATCCTTCCCGCGCACAACCAGAGGACAAGGGCATAGAATAATCCTACCGCACTCCAGAGAAAATCATCTTGACGGTGGCGATCGGGGGCGATAAAAGCGGTGGTGAGGAGGTAGAGACTACTTAATCCCACCACGACCGCTAGGATATAGGGCAACATTTGCGATTCTCCTTTGACATTTCCTTTTTTATTGTGCGTTATTTGGGGTCGATCGAGTCTATTTTTTGATTAATTTGGGAAATTATCGAGTCAGATATTCTTTACCTCTGTTTATGAATAGCCATCGTTAACATTAGGCAATTCTGGGTTTATCCTCTGCTGCTTGTGCTGGTCAGATTAAACAAGCTTTCGGATCAAACGATTAAGTTTTGGTCTTGAACAAGCAAAGAGGAATTAGCAACCCTTGATCAACCCACAGACAAACTGTTATCTTTAGCAATTAGTGCCGATGAGAAATATTTAATTAGTGGTAGTGCTGACAAAAATGTAAAAATTTGGCAAAATGGGTAATAGTGACACCTTAAGATAAGTAAGTAGTTATAATTAAATTGAAGATAAATTTCGCTTCTGATCCCCCCTGCCCCCCTTAATAAGGGGGGTGCCGATTCCCCCTTAGTCCCCCCTTGATCAGAGGGGTGTCTGACAACTTTTAACACCTACCTACTTAACTGCTATAATTAGAAACTCATGCCGACAATATTTTATTGGGGAGAAGATGAATTTGCTATCAACCAATCGGTGAAAAATCTGCAAGCAAAACTTCTTGATCCCAATTGGATACAGTTTAATTATGATAAAATTAATGGTGATCGCAATGAAGCAATTATCGAGGCCCTCAATCAAGCGATGACTCCAGTTTTCGGCATGGGAAATCGTTTAGTTTGGTTAGCCGATACGGTTATTTTTCAACAATGTTCCGAGGATATTCTCAAGGAATTACAGCGCACTTTGCCCAATTTACCCGAAAATTCCTATCTGTTATTAACCAGTGCCAAAAAACCCGACTCCCGCTTAAAATCGAGCAAGTTTATCCAAAATCAGGCGGAGGTTAAAGAATTTGAACTAATTCCGCCTTGGAAAGTCGAGGAAATTGCCCAAAGAGTTAGGGAAATTGCCAAAGAAGTGGGGGTAAAATTAACTCCCGATGCGATCGAACTCTTAGCTGAATCAGTGGGAAATAACAGCCGCTTGCTGTGGATGGAGTTAGAAAAACTGCGTTTATTTAAAAATAATTCGGCGGGAACTATTGACAAAAAGGACATTTTAAGCTTAGTCAATGCCAGCAATCAAAGCAGCTTACAGTTAGCCAGTGCTATTTTAAAACGGGAGACAGGCAAAGCCCTAGAATTGGTTAATGAATTATTAAATCGCAACGAGAACCCCCTAGGTATCACTGCCACCCTAGTGGGTCAATTTCGCACTTGGGCAATAGTAAAATTAAAAATTGAAGAAGGAGAAAAAGACGAGAAAAATATCGCCGCCGCCGCCGAAATTGCCAACCCCAAGCGACTGTATTTCATTCGCAAAGAGATACAATCCTTTTCTTCTAAGCAACTTCTCGCCACCTTGCCCATACTTCTCGAATTAGAATATCGTCTCAAACGGGGTGGAGAACCTTTGGCAACTTTGCAAACCAAAATTATCGAACTTTGTTGTTTATTGGTGACTTAAGTAGGTAGGTATTAAAAACTTTCAGATCCCCCCGCCTATCGGCACCCCCCTTATCAAGCTATCCATTAGTCACATCTTTCTTAACATAAAATTTGACAAAAAGAGAAAAGTGTGCGAGATGGCTCAAGGGGGTTCTATGGGGGAACTAATTTGATGAGATAGTTTCCAAGTCTCGCTGATATCAT
>NZ_JADBUN010000059.1:0-7672 GCF_020245625.1 Microcystis sp. M049S2
ACTTCCCCACTTCCCCACACCCCACACCCCACACCCCACACCCCACACCCCATCCCTAGAACGATCTTTGGGACAAGATTAAGTTTAAAATCTGAAATAGATGATTTTTTTAAGGATCGAGTCAAGTTTATGGCAGATATTGTCGATATTGCGGTCAGTGCCGATAATTTTAAAACTCTAGTAACGGCGGTACAAGCGGCTAATCTTGTGGATGCCCTAAAAAGTCCTGGCCCCTTCACGGTTTTTGCCCCCACCGATGAAGCTTTTGCCAAATTGCCCCCTGGGACGATTACAACCCTAGTGCAGAATATCCCCCAATTAACCCGAATTCTCACCTATCACGTCGTTGCGGGCAAATATATGCAGGAAGATTTGGCAAAATTGGCTGTAGTGACTTCTCTAGAGGGTTCACCGATTCCCGTCGATTGTAGCGAAGGTTTTGAGGTGAAAAATGCCACGGTGGTCGCAGGTAATATCGAGGCAGATAATGGTGTGATCCACGTCATCGATACGGTGATCCTGATGGGTTAGTTTTTGACTGGCTTTTCTCTGGGCTGCATCCAGGGCGGATCTGTCTTATTTAGTAACTAAATATACAGATACTTTTGCTTGTTTATGGTTTCGATGCTCGACGGACGAAAATGCCCACTTTCTGCACTTTCTTGTCTGTACCTGTTGAGACTAAATCCTGTTATTAAAGACTGATTATCTATTGATCCTTTTGCCTATTACATGAGTAGAAAACGGGTTTCTCGGAGAAACCCGTTTTCTGTGCGTTACTCAACGGATTTAGTATCAGACCATTAAATGGCTTTGCTATCATATCGGTGTCTCGCGGAATTAGCTCACCAACGACAAAAATATATTCTTAGCCATCTCGACAGTAATGGTAACGTGGAGGAACTCGCTCAAGAATGGGTACAAACACTGCTCGCTAATCTAACAACTTAATAGTTTCCGGAAAATTCACCCAAAAAAGAGGCCACTTTCCGCAAGATGGCCTCTAAATTTTTTTGTTAGGGGTTAGTCAGTTATCAGTTATCAGTTATCAGATGCGGGTTATCAGTTATCAGTTACCAGTTCAGTAATAGGACAAAATTAACTTCTTGGTTAGGATAGGCACTCATGCAAGAGGTAGTTAGATATGTGTAATTAATTGTGTCTAGCTGCTTACCAGTAAACAGTTACCATCTTCACTGATAACTGATAACTGTTTACTGATCACTGAAAAAAGCTTCCCTATTCCCCAGAAGCATTAGGACTGATTTTGAGAACTAAAACCCCTAAAGGTGGCAAACAAAGATCGATCGAGTAGGGACGGCTATGATAGGACCATTCCTCCGACCATTTACCACCGAGGTTGCCCATATTACTACCGCCATATTTACCCGCATCGCTGTTAAAGATTTCCTGATAAAAACCGGGATGGGGTACACCAACGCGATAATGGCTGTGGGGTTGGGGAGTAAAATTACAGACCACCACCAGAAACTCCTGCCAATTTTTGCTCCAGCGCAGGAAAGAAACGACGCTATGACTATTATCACTACAGTCGATCCACTCAAAGCCATCCTGACCAAAATCCTGGGTATATAGAGCAGGTTCACTCTTATAGGTGGCGTTCAAATCTGAGAAAAAGCGTTTTAGCTGTTGATGGGGTTCATGCTGCAAAAGACCCCACTCCAAATCACCCCAAACATTCCACTCACTCCACTGACCAAATTCCATGCTCATAAACATGGTTTTCTTGCCGGGGTGGGTAAACATATAACTAAATAAAGCCCGGACATTGGCAAATTTTTGCCACTCATCCCCCGGCATTTTGCCAATCATATTACTTTTGCCGTGAACCACTTCATCGTGGGACAAAGCCAGCATATAATTCTCGCTGTGGTTATACCACATACTAAAAGTGACATTATTTTGATGGAATTGACGGAACCAGGGATCCATGCCGAAATAATCGAGCATATCGTGCATCCAGCCCATATTCCACTTTAAATTAAAGCCTAAACCGCCCATATAGGTGGGCCAGGACACCATCGGCCAAGCGGTGGATTCTTCGGCAATAGAGAGAATTCCGGGGAAATAGCTAAAAATTACATGATTAACTTGACGCAGGAATTCCGCAGCTTCTAAATTTTCCCGGCCACCGTACTCGTTAGCCACCCATTCCCCATCTTTACGACAATAATCGAGATAGAGCATAGAAGCCACCGCATCCACGCGAATACCGTCAATATGGTACTTATCGAACCAAAAAAGGGCATTAGCCACCAGGAAATTTCTGACTTCGTTGCGACCGTAGTTAAAAATTAAGGTTCCCCATTCCTTGTGTTCCCCTTTGCGCGGGTCGCCGTGTTCATAAAGATGAGTCCCGTCAAAGAAAGCTAACCCGTGGCCATCTTTGGGGAAGTGACCGGGGACCCAATCCACTAGCACACCAAGGCCATTTTGATGACATTGATCGATAAAATACATAAAATCTTCAGGATTGCCGTAGCGACTGGTGGGGGCAAAATAACCCGTCACTTGATAACCCCAAGAACCATCAAAGGGATGCTCGGCGATCGGTAATAATTCGATATGGGTGTAACCTAATTCTTTAACGTAGGGAATCAGTTTTTGGGCTAACTCGTAGTAACTCAAAAAGCGTGCTCCAGTGTTCCATTCCGACACGGGAACCGCTTCTCCTTCCCCGGAAAGTAAACGGGGGGGTTCGGCACTGGAAGTGTGCAGCCAAGAACCGAGGTGTAATTCGTAAACGGAAACCGGTTGAGTTAAAGGATCGCTATGGCGGCGTTTTTCCATCCAATCGCTATCATCCCAAGTATAGCTATCTAAATTGGCCACGATCGAGGCAGTTTTCGGGCGTACTTCTTGGGCAAAACCGTAGGGATCAGATTTTTCGTAAATATGACCTTCCCAATTTTTGATCTCGTATTTATATTTAGTGCCAACACCGATTTCCGGGATAAACAATTCCCAGACCATATTATTACGTTTCCGCATTTGGTGATCACGACCATCCCAGCTATTAAAATCACCAATAATTGAGACATTGCGGGCATTAGGGGCCCAAACGGCGAAATAAACCCCCTTAATACCCTCGATTTCGGCTAAATGCGCCCCTAATTTTTCATAAATGCGATGATGGTTGCCCTCCCCAAACAGGTGTAAATCAAAATCGCTCAGTTTGGCAGAACGGAAGGCATAGGAATCATAGATTACTCGTTCCTGTTCTCCCTCCTGGATGCGTAATTGATAATTGTTCAGTTCACCGATATCGATGACGCACTCGAAAAAATGGGGGTGATAGGCGGTCGTCATGGGATATTCTTGTCTTTGGGACGGTAAAATAACCCAAGCAGCCGTGGTTTTCGGTAAATAGGCTCTAACAACCCATTTATTTACTTTTCCTTCTTCTTCTAGGGGATGGGCCCCCAAAACCTCAAAGGGATCGTGATGGAGGTTGTTGACGATTTGATGGACTTGTTCGGGGGATACCACTATAGACATTCAGTTAACACTCTTGACATCTACAATACTTATAGCAAGGAAATTGTCATTTTTTCCCTGCCGTCTGGGAATTCTCAAACTAATGATATATTCTGCCTACTTAGGGTCTGCTGAAAAAGTTTTTCGTGGGGGTAGGGGGTAGGGTGTAGGGTGTGGGGTGTGGGGTGTGGGGAAGTGGGAAGAATAAATAAAATAATCTCCTGTCTCCTGACTCCTGACGACCGGCTCCTGACCCTAACAACAATTTTTGATTTTTACAAGAGGTCTATGGTAAAACTGCCAATTTAATCCGGCTCTGGTCATTCTCGATGTTAATCTAGCCGATAGCCTCGAATTTGACCTACTCTACATCTCTACACAGTTCTTAACTGGAACGAGTTTGATCCCTAGTAGATTGACTTTCTTCTAATTCAGCTTTGATTTTTACCGAGTCTTCAATCTGCTGGGCCTCTCGCTTAAATTCACTTTCAAATTCCTTGGATGCTTCTTGAAATCCTCGAATCGTTTTGCCTAAACTGCGACCGATTTCTGGTAATTTTTTCGGTCCGAAAACTAGCAGGGCAATCAAGAGAATTAACCCCATTTCTGGTAATCCAATCCCAAAAATATTCATTTTTCTGCTCCTAATAAAAAAATCGCGGTGGGCAATAACCCACCTGCTAAAGTCCGAGGGACAATTCTGCGGCCAAAAATGCCGACGAGATTGTTGGAATCTGCTTACTGACCCCAATCTACATTAAATCCTTCTAAAATTAGGGAGGAGTTGTAGATCTGTAAAATAATCAGCAAAAAGACTAAAAACAGAGCCATAAACACTCCCATCAGCAAGGTAGTTCCCCAACCGGGAGAAACTTTACCATATTCTGAGTTGAGGGGACGAAGGATTTCACCTAAGCGTGTACGCTGTGCCATAAGTTACCAAGAAAGATCTGTAAATGATAATTTTGTATTGATCCGTAATTTGACGAACTGCCAACCGATCAACCCAGTCAGATAAAATCTACTGCTGTTGCCAGTGGAGCTTTTTTGGTCTAATTCCGAACGGAATCGTTTTTTCGCCTGCCCTGCCACGCCCACAAGAATCTGCAAGCGCCTACAGTACGGGAATTATTCTAACATTGTTTGGTAATCTTCTCAGGATTTAGGAGACGGTGGATGGGGGTTGGGTGTGGGGTGTGAGTTGGGGTGATGGGGGAGAAGGGAGAAAAGCTGATCAGTGATCAGTGATCACTAATCACTGATCAAGTCTCCTTCGGTGCTATGATCGAGGATGTAAAGTTTTATCAACACTAACTTAAACAAGCTCTCAAGAGAGGATATAAAGAACCACAGATGGCTTACACACTTCCCCCTTTACCCTACGATTACACTGCCTTAGAGCCTTGCATCACCAAAAGTACCCTAGAATTCCACCACGACAAGCACCACGCCGCTTATGTCAATAACTATAACGGTTTGGTCAAAGATACGGAACTCGATGCTCTCTCTTTAGAAGAAGTTATCGTTAAGGTTGCTGGTGATGCCTCTAAAGCTGGGGTTTTCAACAATGCCGCCCAAGCATGGAATCATAGTTTTTATTGGGACTGCATGAAACCGGGTGGTGGCGGTGCGCCTACCGGTGCTTTAGCCGCTAAAATTAACGCAGATTTCGGCAGTTTCGAGAAATTTGTCGAAGCTTTCAAAACCGCCGGCGCTACTCAATTCGGTAGTGGTTGGGCTTGGTTGGTTCTCGATAACGGTACTCTCAAAGTTACCAAAACTGGCAACGCTGACAATCCTTTAACCGCCGGACAGGTTCCCCTCTTAACTATGGATGTGTGGGAACACGCTTATTATCTCGACTACCAAAATCGTCGTCCCGATTACATCAGCGACTTTTTAACCAAGTTGGTTAATTGGGATTTCGTGGCTGCTAATTTAGCCGCAGCCTAAAAAAAATTTGGCTCAGTTAATTCAGTTATCAGTTATCAGTTATCAGTTATCAGTTAGGCTGCCCGCGCATTTAAATTGCTTGTTGAGATGAGACACTCTTGCACTCTTGCAACAGTAAAGGGAGCGAAGCAGATGCAGCTAATCTCAGGATAGTCGGTGAAAATGCGTCTTAGCTTATAAGTTATCAGGGGTTGGCGAGCAGGGAGAAACCATCCATAGGTTGGGGGTTAATACTACTCTTAAAATTGGCAAATCTCTCTAATATTAATTATCCTTAAATATAGATAACCAGAAAAAACTTTTTTAACATCGATCGCGCTTCTCGCACCATGGAACAACCTGTCAGTTGGATTATTCCCCGTCATCCCCGTCCCGATTATCCCCTGTTTGTATTTTTACCCGGAATGGATGGCAGCGGCCAACTATACCATCGTCAGATTAAAAACCTTGCTCCTTACTTCGATCTGCGTTGTTTGGCGATTTCCCCGCAATATCTCGGTGATTGGGAGGAATTAAGCGATTGCGTGATTGCTTTATTGACACAGGAATTAAAGCGACAATCGAGAAAAGTCTATCTCTGCGGTGAGTCTTTTGGCGGCTGTTTAGCCTTGAAAATAGCGACAAAATCACCAAAATTAATCAAAAAACTGATTTTAATTAACCCTGCTTCTTCTTTTAATCAAAGACCTCTTTTAAGCTTGGGAATCGGTATCACCCAGATAATGCCCGATTTCATCCACGGCAGCTCGGCCCTGACTATTTTACCCTTTCTGGCCGCTCTGGGTCGAATATCCCGGGAAGATCGCCGCTCTCTCCTCAAAGCCATGCAATACGTCCCACCGAAGACGATTAGCTGGCGTTTATCCCAGTTACAAGGGTTTCAGGTTAGTGCTAGCGAGTTAAAAGATCTGCAATTGGAGGTGTTAGTGATAGCCAGTCAAGGCGACCGACTGTTACCATCGGTAGCGGAGGCTAAACGCCTAATTCAGCAGTTACCCGCCGCAAAATTGACGATTCTGCCCCATAGTGGTCACGCTTGCCTGCTGGAAACCGATATTCACCTCAAAGACATTCTCCATCACCATGCTTGTCTCCCCCGAAGCCTACCCGCAAAAAGTCACTGAGGATGGTTCTTATACCTTTTTTTCGACCGAATTCGGCGAATGTTATCATTCTACCTCCGGGGCAAGGGAAGAAGCCGAGAAAAAATTTATCCTCTCCAGTCGTCTGGCAGCAAAAGCAGACCAGAGCAATAATCTAAAAATTCTTGACATTTGTTACGGCTTAGGGTATAATACCGCCGCAGCCTTAGCGGCCATTTGGCGAGTTAGGGGAGATTGTCGGGTAGAATTATTAGCTTTAGAAAGCGATCGAGTGGTTCCCCTAGCGGCTATTAGAGAAAATCTCTTAAATAGTTGGAGTCAACCAATTCCCGAATATTTAACTGATTTTGCCCATAATCACCGGCTAGACCTGCCTAATCTCACGGCTAAACTGTTAATCGGGGATGCGCGACAGACGATAACCAAGGTGATTGACGCGGGTTTTCAAGCGGAGGCAATTTTTCTCGACCCCTTTTCCCCGGGTAAATGTCCGCAACTGTGGACGGTGGAGTTTTTAGCTTTAGTGGCGAAATGCCTGAGTCCGACGGGTTATTTAGTCACCTATTCCTGTGCTGCCTCGGTGCGAAGGGCTTTACAATTAGCAGGATTGCAGATTGGGGCCACCGATAGCGTCGGTCGGCGATCGCCGGGGACAATAGCCAGTTTTTTGTCCTTACCCCCATCTCTATCGGCACAGGAAAGGGAACATCTGCAAACTAAGGCCGCTATTCCCTATCGAGACGCGACTTTAACCGACCCGGCCGAAGTGATTATACAACGTCGTCGCAGCGAACAGGCTCTCTGTGACTTAGAACCGACTAGCCACTGGAAAAAACGTTGGCAAAGATCGTTTAATTCGATCGAAATCTCGGAATGAGAATAGTGTGGTTAAATGCCTGATAATTCGGGCTTCTGTCGTTGTAATAGCAATTTTCTCAACAAAAACTACCTATGAGATTGTAGCCAATTGGTATAAGTAGGGTTTGCTGAAAAAGTTTTTCCTGGGGGCAGGGTGTGGGGTGTGGGGTGTGGGGTGTGGGGTTTTACCAGTTTTGAGGTGGCCAATTACCTAATTTTCAGAGAAAAAGTACCTGAATTTTCCCCCGATCACTCCCATA
>NZ_JADBUN010000006.1:0-15923 GCF_020245625.1 Microcystis sp. M049S2
GATGATTAGCTTTAAGGGCGACAACGTAGTCAGCTTTTTTGGCTTGAATATGATTAATAATCGCCGTTTGAGTTCCCATAGCATCTAGGGTGATAATTGCCCCTTGAAGGTCTAACAGTTCTAGTAAAGCGGGAATAGCGGTAATCTCATTGGATTTATCTTCCACCTTGACTTGTCCTAAAACTAATTTCTGCTCCCCCGCCCAAGCCGTCACTAAATGCAAGGCTTTAATTCCTTGATTACGGTCGTAAGAACCTCTGAGATTTTTCCCATCTATGGGAACTATTTCCCCCGAAAGAGAACCGATTAAATGGGGCAGCCATTGAGACAAAACTTTGGCCAAAGCTTCCGGGTTAATCCGTTCAAAAACCCGCCGAAAAGTATCATCAGAAGGAATGCCATTAGGTAATTCTAAAAACTCAGATAACCAACACTGCTTACTGAGTCCATAATTTTCCATGTCTTCCCAACCTTCGGCTCCTGCTATAACTGCTAAAATAGCAATGACTAAAATATCGGTTAATAAATGTTTTTGGGTTCGGGACACTCTCGGGTCAGGAATATCTTGAAGATAAGTCAATAAACTAGCTTGAATTTCATTGATTGATGTTAAAGGAAGCTCAGGTTTTAGTTGAGCTTTATTTCCAGTGGGGAGAACGGGGGAAAAACCTTGACCCATGAGCTATTTCCTCGTTAATTTTCATGAACAACAGTGAGACTAAGGCTAATTATAAATTATACAGAGGTAGCAGGGGCTAAGTCTGGGTACTGGCAGTGCGGGACGGTGCTATGGCGATTTCGTTACCCTATTCAGAAATTTTTGTCAAGTACAATTTATACCAAATTAGATGAGCTTACCCTGTCAAGCACGCTTACACGGAGAGGAGAGTTGTGAAAGTTTTTTGGAAGAACATGAATGGCAATCTTTGTGTGCCACTATTCATAAAAAGAGTCCGCCACCTGAAAAGCCACCCTCCTTTAGAGAAGCGGTCAGAATGATTGCTTCTCTTGGGGGTTTTTTAGGTAGAAAAGGTGACCCTTCGGCTTCTCTCAGGCTTCGGCCGTGAGCTCAGCGTTCGACCGAGCGTTCGACTGAGCGTTCGACTGAGCTCACGCCGAAGTCTCACGCCGAAGTCTCACGCCGAGGTCCGAACGGGTTAACGGTGAACCAGGTGTTAAAACTATTTGGTTGGGACTGCGAAGGTTACATGATATCAGCCAGACTTGGAAACTATCTTATCAAATTAGTCCCCCATAGAACCCCCTTGAGCCATCTTGCACACTTTTCTCTTTTTGTCAAATTTTATGTTAAGAAAGATGTGACTAATGGATAGCTTAATAAGGGGGGGCATCTGATAATTTTTAACGGCTACCTACTTATTATTTAATCTTTCAATAGGATTAGTTTGACCAGTTTCTTTTCCGACTGGTCGATGACGTTTACTAGGAATTACTCTCTTATAGGACTCCCAAAAGTCTGTGTAAGCAACAGCGCATTGTCGGTAAACACCTGGTAAACTGGCCCCAAAGTTTTTTGGCTGATTGACGACTCCTATCTCCTAAATAGCAACCAATAATTTCTCTTGTTTTTCTATCAATTAACCGCCAAATATAAACCTTTATCGTTTTAGAAAAAACAAAAGACCACCCTTCGGCTGAGCTCACGGCCGAAGCCTGAGCTCAGCCGAACGGGTCAACGTCGAGGCTTCGACGGTGAGCTCAGCCTAACCGCGAAGTCGAGACGTTGACATAATTTTGTAACCATGACCAACTTACCCCTGTTACTCTAGCAATTCCTCGTCAGGAAATTCGTTCGAGCAAGAGTTTATCAATTAATTGTTTAGTTTCGTCAGAGACGGTTTTATTAGTGGGATTGATCACAAACTGACGACCACATTCTTTACATTGACGTTTGGGTTTTTCATTATGAGTAGAACCATTCTTGATAGTATGGTGAAAACCACAATTACGACAGGGGAATAGAGGTGAACTAGGGAGGTACTTTGTTCGGTGCTAGACTGATATTTGAGTAAGCCAGACAGGAGCCAGAAAAAGATATTTATCAGAAAAGTCATGATCAGGCTAGAGGTTTAAAGACTGATCGGGTTCCAATTATTTTTATTGATAAATATTTTACACAATTCATACTAGGTAAGCAAGAGAGCTACGCCACTACTACCGAATCATTACCAGGCGGAAATATAACCGGCAATTGTGCCTTTTTCAATTAGTGATAAAACTTGTTCACTTGCATTCCAAAAAGGTTCTCTTTCTAAGCCATTATCAATAATGATATTAGTATCTAAGTATCTGGGTAAAATTATTTACCCATAGCGATCCTTGTTTAGCAAGGCTTTCAGCCTTCTGTGGCTGGTAATGAATTTTGCCTGACTACTTATCAGGATTTTCACAGGTTATATTTCTCCTTTAAATATTCATATTTAGCTTGATCTGGATCAAAGTCTGCCGGAATGGCAGGGGCATTTTCAAATAAACCCTGAAATGCTTTGATCCTAGATTTTCTTTTTGGTGTTTCTGGTGCTGATTCAGTGGTTGGGGTTGTGGTATGATCAAGGGTATCTGTGGCTGCCCAAACTACAATTTCCACGTTTCCGGGGGGTAAATTCAGGGGTTCGGTAATCAGCAAGTTACCAGATTGATCAATTTTTCCTTTGAGTTTGTATGCTTGCATGATGTTTTTTATGATACTCTGTTTTTATATCATATCATAGTGAACAAAATTCACGCTCTAAATTTGGGTTTAAATTATGATAACTACACTCATTGAACGAGAAGCAGAACCAATTTTAATTAGTGACTTAACCTGGAGAGAATTTAAAGCTGTTGAACAGCTAATCGATCGCCCAGGGTTAAAGTTATCTTTTTTAGATGGAGTTTTGGAGATTAGAAAAATGCCAGGGAAAAAACACGAAACTATCAAAGAACGTATTGGTGCTTTACTAGAAATTTATTTAGAATTTTTGGGATTAGATTTTACTCCTACTGGTTCTGTCACCTTAGAAAATGAATTTGAAAAGGTTAAAAGAGAAGGTGATAAATCCTATGAATTGGGAGCAAATAGAAAACATCCTGATTTAGTGATTGAGGTGGTTGTTAGTAGTGGAGGAATTAATAAACTGGAAGCATACAAACGGTTACAAATTCCCGAAGTTTGGTTTTGGATGAATGATGAGTTATTGTTTTATAGTTTAGGAAATGAGGGATATGAAGCTGTTAGTAAATCGCAACTTTTACCGAGTTTAGATGTAGGCTTATTGATGCGCTGTATTAATACAGAAAATCATGCTCAAGCACTGCGGGAATTTAGAGCAGGGATAAAAATTATTGAATCAACATAACCATATAATACTAAATCCGTTGAGTATAGGCTACATATCAGGAGAGGCAATAGGCAATGAGCAAAAGGAGCAATATATAATGAGTCTTTAATAACCAGATTTAGTATTAAACAAAAGATATCAAGATAAATTAAATAATCTTCACTCATTTTTAGTCGATAGGGAAACTGGGTATAGCAGCACTGACTGACTGCATTAATTTGATGGTTTCGCCAAAGCAACGACTATCATAAGAATAGTGCAGTATTTCCTCTCAAGTGGACTCACAGTCAGCACAGCGCAATCCTTGCAGTTGAAAGGTCAGTTGTTCCATCGGTTTTTTCTCAACGAGGATTCTTCTGGGATAACGAGTTCCACAACATTCCCCCTTTTGGTAAGGTAACTGCCCACCCTACTACTGTATTATATGCTAAATTTTAGGATAAATTTAGTAGGTAAAGGGTTTATTTAAATCGTATTGACAATGCCAGAAATCGGACCTGAATCAGAACAATCCTCCCTGTCTCAACCGGACGCAAGGATTACGGAACGTCGAGCAGCAAGACAAAGAAGAATTGAAACTATCCTCAAATTGGCTGGATTGCCTAGTGGAGGAGTGGGAATTGCTGTAACTATCAATTTTCTTCGCAATGGGCAATGGATAGAAGCTAGTGTATCAGGATTGGTTAGTATCGCTGTTATTTTTCTGGCGATTGGAGGAAAATTTGCCAAAGATGTTATTAACCTAGTTTTCGATAAAGTAGAAACAAGATTGGAACAGAAAACGGATACTCTGGCTGATTTAATTGTTAATTGGCTGGAAAATTTCGCAATTCAATTTTGGTGGCAATTAACCGCAAAGTTTCAAGTAAAGTATTATAAAACTTTAGTTTATCTCTATCGTACTTATCAAACTCAAGGCTTAAAAACACCTGGTAACTTTATTCTCGATCTTGAAAATGTCTATATCCAGTTACGATTTTTACCTCAGAGTCTAGACAAGGTATCTTCGGCTATTATTTCTCAACAAGAAACCACAAGCAATTTAAAAAATATTTGGGATTTTTTAGCACAAATTACCACACAATCTGCTTATAAACGCATTGCTATTTTAGGCGCACCAGGTTCAGGAAAAACCACTTTATTAAAGCATATCGCCCTAACATACGCTCAAAACAAGCAAAGCCGTCAGCATCGCAAAGCGCCTAAATTAATTCCGGTATTACTGATACTTCATACTCTTAGTAAAGAGATTATCCATCAAGAATCATCTAGTTTGGCACAAATTATTACTGAACAATTAAAAAGCCCAACATTACCCCTCAAGCTCAATCCGCAGCTTCAATGGTTTGAAGAGCAATTAAAAGAGGGTAAATGCTTGATTATGTTTGATGGATTAGATGAAATCGCCAAAGAAAGTGACCGCCAGCAGGTTAGTCAATGGATAGACAAGCAAATGCAGGTTTATCCTGAAACTACTTTTATTATCACTTCGCGCCGTCATGGTTATCAAGCTGAATGGTTACAACAAATTAGAACTTTTCTCGAAGTTCAGTCTTTTAACCTAAAACAAGTTGAAAGGTTTTTTCAGAATTGGTATTTACAAAATGAAATATTGCGCCAAGTGCGAAAGGAAGATGCAGGTTTACGCGCAGAAGCACAAAGAAAAGCTAATAATTTAATGCAGATAATCAAAAAATCGGCTCCTTTAGCAGCAATGGCACTCAATCCTTTATTATTAACTATGATTGCTACAGTTCATGATAATCGAGGAGCGTTGCCAGGAAATCGAGTAGAATTGTATGCAGAAATTTGTGAGGTCTTATTGACAAGGCGAATAGAAGCTAAAGGAATGACTGATTCTATCAAACTAAATTTAACTCAGAAAAAAGCAGTATTACAGGTATTAGCTTTAGAGTTAATGAAAAGGGGAATCCGTGAGTTTTCCTTAGCTCAAGGTCAAGAAATTATCAAAAGTTCTTTAGCAGCAGTAGCTAAGACGGAAGTTAAACCCGAAGACTTTTTTGAGAATATTGAAAAAATTTCGGGTTTATTGACCAAAAAAGATGACAGTTTTTATATTTTTGCTCACCTCAGTTTTCAGGAATATTTAGCCTCAGTTCAAATCCAAGAATTAAATCAAGAAGATTTATTGATTCAAAACATAAATCATAATTGGTGGGCGGAAACAATTCGTTTATATGCGGCAAAAAATGATATTAGTAATCTAATTCTTGCGGCAATAAATAATCCTAATATTACCTCAATTAGTCTAGCGATGGATTGCTTAGAAGAAGGCAAAAGTTGTTCGCCAGAAGTGAGACAAAGGTTTAATCAATTATGGATACAAGGATGGGAAAACCGATGACAGAGACAGTCAATTTTGAGTTACTCGCTCATGTTCAACTCTCCAGAAGATTGAGTAAGCTGATTCCTCTTGATGATAGTATCGCCATTGATACTAGCTATATTACCTGTGCAGAGTATCAGCTATTTATTGATGAAAGGAAAAAACTTGGTAAAAATCATCAGCCTCTTGATTGGCAAACCGATTCAGTTGTATCTGAAGATATTTTAAAGCCGATTACTGGTGTGAAAGCCAGTGACGCTGAAGCGTTTTGTGAATGGTTAACCCAACATCCACAGCATTTTAAACCAGAATTTAAGTATAGAATTCCTACTCTACAAGAAGCTGAGGAATTTTTAGAAATGGAAACAGAGGAGGAAAATTTAGTCGGTTACTGGTGTCAGGAAAATTTGACATCAAGAATGGTTTATTTAGAGCCAGAAAAGTGGCTAAAGATTAAAGAAAAAATCTTGTTTTTTTCAAAAGAGAAACTTGGTAAAGTAATGGATGGCATGATTGGTCAATTTTTATATCAATTTTCGCTATATAAATTGTTGCCATTTTGGACTAAGCTTGAGCCTGTGCTTGTGTATGTGCTTATGCTTGTGCTTGTGCTTGTGCCTGTGTATGTGCTTGTGCTTGTGTATGTGCTTCTGCTTGTGCTTGTGCTTGGGCTTGAGCTTGAGCTTGGGCTTGGGCTTGGGCTTGGGCTTGGGCTTGTGCTTGTGCTTGGGTTTGGGTTTCTCTTGTTTTATGTCGCTGATTATATTAGTTATTGTAGGATTAGACTCAATTTAAATCTCGACCCTACCGATGGTATATCTTTGATTGTTGAAGATTATCTAAGTTCTCTTAATATTCAAACGCTTTATCCCTCTATTGACAATTTATCCTCATGGCAGCAACTTGTAAATAAGATCGGTATTGCTTGGTATCTATTCCCAGATATTTACGAAGCAGCATCTAAAAATGAAGAATTATTATATCAGGTTAACTTAACAGTTGCAGAATGCCAAGAATTAAATTTTCAATATTTTATCACAAGGGAACAAGTATTTAACCGTTTCATCGCCTCCGTATTATTAGAAGAAAGACGAGCAGGTAATATTCCTGCTTGGGAAGGAATTAGGATTGTAAGAGAAAGAATTTAATAGCGATATGAATCCTTTGAAAGACAGTATTTTTGGGAAAATGCTCTCATTTCATCAACTCAATAACCAATCTAGATGATCCTGTAAACATTGCTTGAGGTCGTAGCGTTGCTTGATAGTTTCCCTGGCATTTAAACGCAGATTTTGCCAACCCTGGGGATAATTTAACACTTCATCCACGCGGTCGGCTATTTGTTGAGGAGAAAAGAAATCCACTAATAAACCATTTTCCCCATCAGTAATTAATTCTCGCACGGGGGGAGTATCGGAACCAATCACGACGCAACCCATGGCCATAGCCTCTAACATTGACCAAGAAAGCACAAAAGGACGAGTAAGATAGATATGGGCTGCCGATGCCTGTAAAACCTGTTTATATTGACCGTAGGGCAGAGAACCGGTAAAATGCACCCGGGATAAATCCAAAGAAAGGCTTTCTAACATCAATTGTTTATAGGTTTTGCCGTCCGGTAGAGTTTTTCCATAAGCGACTCGATCCTCACCGACAATCACGATATGACAGTTAGGCCGACGGGCTAAAATTAGGGAAACAGCCGTCATAAATTGAGGAAAACCGCGATAAGGTTCCATTCCCCGGGTTGCATAGGTGACAATCTCCTTAACACCGGATAAATCTAAACCTATCTCTGGAATGACTAACTGCACATCGGGACGGGGACAGAAATAGTCCGTATCGATGCCATCGTGCAAAACCGTCAGTTTCGAGTGAAATTCGCTGGGAAATTGTTGTTTTTGCCAGATAGTCGGCGATAAACCTCGATCGCAACTGACCATATCGATGAGGATCGTCGCATTTTTAATTCTAATCCGGGCTTCGGCATCAGCATTAAGGGGATCCGCCGGATCAAAATCAGCATCGGAACCATGGGCATGATAAAACCATTCAAAATAGGCTAAAAACTTAGTTTTCGGGAAAATATCCTTGATAAATAGACCCGGCCCCCAGCCAGAATGTGCATAGACAATATCGGGATAAAATCCTTGATTTTTCAGTTGTTGGCAAACAGCATAAACCGCTTGACCTTGTAAAACCGCACTTTCGAGGGGACGGACATAATGATGGGTTTGGGGAGAAACAGCGCGACTTTCCTTGTAAATAAATTTTTTTACCCCCGCTATCTCTCCCTCTTGCCTGGTAGTGCCGAAAATCACTTGATTTCCGGGGTCTTGAGCCAAAACCGTGATTAAATGGCGAAATTGGGCGGGAAAATTGGAATGAAGGAATAAAAATTTCATCGCGGGTAAAGGTTTAGAAAAAGCGATCGCTAATCGTACATTGTCCCTGAAAACGGAGCAGATGATCGCATAATACCAAAGCCATCATCGCTTCTACCATCGGGACCGCTCGGGGTAAAACACAAGGATCGTGTCTTCCTTTGGCTGCCAGGGTGGTTTCTTCCCCGGTGCGCGTCACGGTTTTTTGTTCTTTACCGATAGTTGCGGTGGGTTTAAAAGCGATGCGGATAATAATATTTTCACCGTTACTGATTCCCCCTTGAATGCCCCCCGAACGATTGCTATTGGTGCGAATTTCCCCGTTATCATCGATAAAATACTCGTCATTGTGTTCGCTGCCGGTTAAGAAGGTTCCCGCGAATCCCGATCCGATTTCAAATCCCTTGCTCGCAGGTAAGGACATCATCCCCTTAGCTAAATCGGCTTCTAGCTTATCAAAAACGGGTTCTCCTAGACCTTTCGGCACATTTCTGGCTACACATTCCACCACACCGCCGATCGAGTCCTTATTCAGGCGAATTTGGTCGATCAGGGCGATCATTTGGGCGGCCGTTTCCCCGTTGGGACAACGCACTATATTACTTTCCACCTCGTCGAGGGTGACGGTGTTGGGGTCGATGATTGCCTCAATATCTTTAATTCGCTTCACATAGCCGATAATCTCGACATTATAGACAGATTTAAGGATTTTTTTAGCGATCGCTGCTGCGGCCACCCGGCCGATGGTTTCTCGGGCCGAAGATCTGCCTCCTCCTTTCCAGTTGCGAATGCCGTATTTTGCTTCGTAGGTGGCATCCGCATGGGAAGGTCGGAATTTCTCGGCCATTTCGTTGTAATCTTGCGAACGAGCATCCTGATTCCGCACTAGAATAGCGATCGGTGTACCGAGGGTTTTACCCTCAAAAACGCCGGAAATTATCTCACAAATGTCATTTTCCCGACGCGGGGTCACGATTCTGCTTTGTCCCGGTTTGCGACGGTCTAAATCGATTTGAATCTCCTCTTCGGAAATTTCTAAGCGCGGAGGACAACCATCGATAACCACTCCTACCCCACCCCCGTGAGATTCTCCAAAAGTGGAAACCCGAAATAGTCGTCCGAAAGTGTTACCCATAATCTCAATGTCTATTAAGCCTCAAGGTTTTATTGTACCTGAGCGGTTATCAGTTTTTCGGGAATAGGGGTTGGGGGTTGGGAATTATGAATTATGAATTATGAATTATGAATTGGGTGGTGGGGTGGTGGGGTAGTGGGGAATTTAGCCGAAATTTCCCCATCTCCCTATCTCCCTAAATCCCTATCTACTGTCTTCAGGTTAAGCTCCCAAAAAAAGGCTATTCTTTACCTTATATAGCCTAGCGAAAATTTGATGACTTCTTTGTTAGTTCACACTTACCCTTCTCTTGTCAAGGGTATTTTAATTAAACGTTACAAACGCTTTTTTGCCGATATACAACTGGACAACGGAGAATTAATTACGGCCCATTGCGCTAATACCGGACCGATGACCGATGTATGCGTAGAGGGTCAACCGGTTTATCTTTCTCGCAGTGATAACCCGAAGCGAAAATTAGCTTATACCTGGGAGATGATTCAACTGGGGGAGACTTGGGTGGGAGTTAATACCAATCTTCCTAATCAGGTGGTGAAAAATGCCCTGTTGCAAGGAGTTTTTCCCGATTTGGTCAAAAATGACACCGAGGTGCGATCGGAAGTGGCCTACGGTCAAAATAATGGCAGTAGAATTGATTTTCTTTTGACCCATGGTGATAATTCCCTCACCTATATCGAGGTTAAAAATACCACTTGGAATCAGGGAGAAACGGCACTTTTTCCCGATACTGTCACCACGCGAGGACAGAAGCATTTACAGGAATTAATGGATTTATTGCCGGCAGCGGAGGCGATTATGCTCTACTTTATTAATCGGGGTGATTGTGACCGGTTTGCTCCGGGGGATAGTAAGGATGCTAAATACGGGCAGTTATTGCGTCAAGCAGTGGCTAAAGGAGTCAAGGTTTTACCCTGTCGCTTCCAAGTGACACCCACGGGAATTTATTATTTAGGTTTGGCAGAATTGCAGCTGTGAAACGAGTAGTTTAGATCGGCCGGCTTTTGACAAAATCCCCCAGACCGCAACTGACCTTGAAAAGCTTAGAGACACAGTTACCTGTGCCTCTACTGGGGATTTTGTCGATACATATTTGGGGTAATTTGTCAAGGTTTTTGATAACTAATTCCGTGGCGCATTTTCTCTAATTTCTGTTGCACCTGAGCATCGAGAGAATGGAATAAAAAACGCCCTTTGGGACTTTGAGAAGAACTCTGGGATTTTCTCAGACGACGACCGGTTAAATCCACCTCGACTTCCAGACGTTGAGCGGAAATCCAGTGGGCTCCATAACCCATAACGGTCATTTTTTGGGCATTATCAGAGGTAGCGACGATAATCCGTCCGATAGCTGGGGCGCGATCGTGCCAAAAATCGGCGCAGGTTTTCTCTATATAGGTGTCGGCGGTTTGAGCGTGGGCGGTAAAATAAACCGATAAATGGTTAGTGTAGCGTTCCTGGCTGCCGGGGGTATCTTGAAGGTAGGAATCGAAGACGATTTGGGTTTGATAACCCTGATGGTGGGTGTAACCGATTAGGGTTTCAATTAACTTGTCTCGCGCTGGTTCGAGACCGTGGCGATCGCTAATTTTTTTCAGGGACGGCCAAGCGCCGATGACGTTGTAGCCGTCAACCAGCAGAAGGGAACGATCAGAAGAATTAACCATGGCTTTGAGAGTAATTTGTGTGGCATTAAGGGCAGTTCTAAAAAACAGCATCCTAATGATATTAACAAAAAATTTAAGATTCAACCGCCGCACTGGCCAATAATCTCGCTTTTAAGTCTAGGGCATTTCCCCGATCCGTTACCTTGCCACCCTCTAACAAAAATGCCCCATCGCTGTAATCCAATTCCTCCAGGCGATGAGTCACCCAAAGGGCCGTAATACCTCGGTTTTTGACCAATTTCTGCACTTGAGAGACTAATTCTATTTGGGTATCCCCATCCAAAAGGGCGGTGGGTTCATCAAAGAGCAAAACCTCGCAATGACGAGCTAAAGCCCCCGCAATGGCGATTCTTTGCTTTTGTCCGCCACTGAGAGCATAGATCGGTCGTTTTTCCATTTCTAATAAATTCACCGCCCCTAGGGATTCCCGCACCCGCGCCCGAATTGCCGGCGTGGATAAACCCTCGGATACCAACCCAAAGGCCACATCTGCCCCCACTGTTGGCATAACTAACTGATGGTCGGGATTTTGAAAAACAAAACCGAGGGGGTTAGGTATCTCTATTTCCCCGCGACTGGGTTTTAATAATCCCGCTAAGAGCCGCAGCAGGGTTGATTTACCGCTGCCATTTGTCCCCAACAACATCCAAAATTCCCCTCTAGGAACTTGCAAAGAGCAGCCATTTAATACTGATTTCCCATTCGGCCAGCTAAAGCAGAGGTCTGTTACTTTTATAGTCATGAATTATCAGTTATCAGTTATCAGTTATCAGTTAAGCTAAGACTTATTTAGGGCTTGCTGAATAAATGTGAAATGTAGGCAAGATAGGGGTTTTGTGGCTTTTCTTGCTCCCACAGGTACAAGATTTTGAGAGAATCGTGCTTCCAAACCTTGCGTCTTCATCGGCCCGAGTCCTGTAGGGGCGAAGCATTCGGGCAATAACCTATCGATGAAACCGTAGATTTTCTATCCGAATGCTTCGCCCGTACTTTTTGCCGCAAACCCTATTTAAACCACTTATTCTTAATGATCAGCCCAATCTCCTCCAATCCCTTTACTGTTGCCTCTTGCAAGAGTGCCTCTTGCCTCGTCTCAACAAGCAATTTAAATTATGAACAGCTTATCAGTTATCAGTTTTGAGTTTTGAGTTTTCAGTGGAAAGTGTTATGTAGGCGGTTGCCGTTTTCTTTTCACTGATTACTGATTACTGCTCACTGATAACTGATTAAAGAACTATTCTGTGGCTAAGGTGACAAACCCCGGCACTCTGCCGGTGGAGGCAGCCCCGGATTTTTGTGACACAATCACCGCACTGATCTGATCGCTCAAAACCGCCACCTTTTTATCGGTTTGTTTTTCGCAGGTTAATTCTAATAATTCTGGATTCGGCGATCGCATAGCGTTAGTAATTGTTTGATACAAAGAGTCTGCTCCTGCTTCTTCCTTGCGCTGCACGGAAATGGGGATGGGCGAGAGTTTCAGGGTAATATCGATCGAATACATAGTTTAGCGTTCCCTTCCAAAAAACAAGTCAAAAACCATTGTATAGCAGGGGTTGGGAAGTCAGTGATCAGTGGTGAGTTTTCAGTTCACTGATTGCTGTTCACTGTGGGGATAACCCTAGCGTCATCACCGATTAACTCTCGGTAGTCGGTGTGCAGAGGCGTTGTTAGCTGGCAATCACTTGCTTCAATGAATGAGCATGATGCGTTCCCCAAAATCTATCGGTGCAGCAGTAGAAGCCAGATTAGGGAACGCACCCTACAGCTACAGCACAACGGCGATCGCACTATGGAGCGCAGCGGAATTGCCGTCCGGTGCAGCGCATTGTTGGGAGTCCATAAGTCTTTTGATCAGAGCATTACTCATGAGAATTGCTTTTTGGTGATCATTTTGTGCAATGCTAATTACTTCTTCAGCATCTTCATCACTGATCATTTCAAATTGTTTCTGGCTTGGACATAAGCTATCATTCAAATCCCTTGGTTCAAACTTGTCTAATTCATCACCATAACTTCGTTTATTGATTTTTATTATTTCCTGTCCAATATCACTGAGCAAATACACAAATAATTTATTAATACATTGTTCTCCGAATTTATTTGGATAAAAGGAATGAAAGCAGGTAAAATTTATTGCTGTTGTGAAATTGCGTATTACTTTTAACCTGCCCCTGCTAAAGACACCGAATAAAATTGGAGCCGGTTTTCTCTTTTCAATTTTGTACCAGGTGTTCCTTGTTTTTGTAAGATACCTCCCATGGTATCCCAATTTTTCGCCTTCTTTTATGTAATTTCGTATTTCAGAGTTGTCGTGATCTTTTACATCTAAACAATGGACTGGCTTATCCTCATTGTATAGTATATTAAAATCATGCTCAGTAAATACTGCTTTGCGGATTTGAGAGCTTTTTGTAATACACTTACAAATATTGTTATCACTTAACTTCCGTTGCTCAATTTTTGATTTTTTTAACGCAAAAAATTCATTTGCGCCAGTAGCAATACCTCTCGTAAACGTACCGTATAGGGACAACTTACAGAAGCCATTTGGAGATAGTTGTTCAGTGAACAATGATGAAATGATAGGTGTCCACTTTTGGTTGTATGGTAAATTCGATGGTTCGATTTCCCACTGATAGAATTTACTAATATCAGATATTTTATCTATTTCATCAATTTTTTTGATCTGTAAAATTTTAATGGTTTCTTTTTTTCCGTCATTTTTACAAAGAAGCACACAAACGGTTGTCGTTGCCTCTGGGAAAATTTCTTTTTCATTGGCAAAGATTATTATTTGCTTCAATAAATGATTTTCAAGGAGACTTTTTTTTATTTCTTTTCCGTAGCCAGTATTAAAAAATTCAAAAGGCATAATATACGCCAAGTTACCATTAATTTTAAGTTCTCTTAAAGACTTGACAAGGAATACGGAAGAGATATTAGAGTAACCAATAAGTTTCTTCCCTATTTTTTCTTCAATTTTTGGTAATATATCATGACGCTTAAGAAATTTCTGAAATCGCATATATGGTGGATTACAAATGATACCGTCAAATTTTTCAGTTTCAGCTTCGAGGTAATCACTATTGATAACTCTCAAATAAGGACTGTCACCCTTAGGATTAAGAAACTCAAATATATTTCTATCAATCTCATATCCCATGAAATGTACTTGATTACCTGAAGGTATTTTTATTGCTTCATCATAAAAAACGCCTAAGCCAAACGCTGGGTCTAATACTGTTTCTGGATTATCTTTTAAAACCCACTGTACCATGAGGCGAGCAACGCACATAGGTGTAAAAAACTGTCCGTAATCCTTCCTATGATTAAGTGGAGTTTCAGCTATATATTTTAACTCACGCATTAATAACATCCCTTAGAAATATTTTATTATCAAGGTATCCCTTGCCGCCTGCAAAAGTCACATAAAAAAGCAGACGACCCCTATCTAATTCTTTCAGAGCCGATTTATGTTCAGGCATATCAATTTTTCCAAGGACTTCTTTCCCAATTTGCACATTGATCTTGATCGTAGTTTTGCCTTGATTTTTTACATCTCTTTCTATTGAAAAATTATTTCCATCATTGTTATCGTTTGAAACCAGTGCCAAAATATCTTTAAATGATATTATATATGCCTTGTCAAAAAATACTTGTAGATAAAAATGCTTGACATTATATTTCTGAATCCACCTGTTGA
The DNA here is from genome assembly GCF_020245625.1 of Microcystis sp. M049S2. Taxonomy (NCBI): domain Bacteria; kingdom Bacillati; phylum Cyanobacteriota; class Cyanophyceae; order Chroococcales; family Microcystaceae; genus Microcystis; species Microcystis sp. M049S2. Next base: position 14,578 of record NZ_JADBUN010000006.1, read on the forward strand.
CCAAGGCAACATCTTCAATTTTTGGCGTAATGCTCAAATAATCGCGTTTGTGCAGTATTTTTATTTTTTCTTTGAGATTCTTCAGTAATTCCGTTAGATTTCTTAACTCTTTTGTTGATGACCATGACGGACAACGAAAGTCTAATTCTCTAAAGGTGTCATCTGTAGCATTTAACATTAGATTGTAAATTGTCTGGTTTTTTCGCCTTAATAGATCACCCAGGTCGGTATTGATTATGTCTCGTCTAATTTCGTCGCATTTTTTAATGGCCCGATCTTGTCTGTCCCTCATGAATGCCGCATATTTGTCTGCTAAAAAAGAACTTGATCTTACTTCAATCGCAGCCACAGCCTGTCTTATGTGCTGATCATTTTCAATGTCAATACTTCCATCCGGAAAGTCTCTGACCTTAAATATCAAGATATCTGGCCTCTTACCTATCGCATTAAGTTCACTCTGATATTCCATATAGAAATCAGCAAATCCATCATCACCTGCGGCTATTGATTCGGAACGCCCATATTTAACAGCAAAATAATCACCAGAATATTCATTGACTGCCTTAAAGACGATTGTTTCAGCCCAATCACCCTGTTCCTTGTTCGTGAGAAATTCGGAGTTAGCCATTGTTGGGGGCTTTCCAGTCATTTGTATTTCAGTATCAATCTCAAGTGGTGATTGCTTTATCAGGTTCAGAATATCATCTTTGTAAATGAATTCTCCTTCTTGTTCAGCCCAGCCATCAATTATACCGCCCCCTGCGGTCGAGCAACCTCCTCTATTATAGTATCCCACTGCCATCGGTCTAACACCCCTTAATAGGACTTAATAGCGCACCGTGCGGTTTAATCACCTCAATTTGGGGAGAATTACCCCACAGAGGTGTCCAGCATTCCACTAAAGACGTGAAGACGACAATACCAAGCAATTGAGGCGGCATATCTCCCCATCTCCCCAAACCCCCATCTCCCCCCGCAACGGCTCGACTGAGCTTCGCCGAACGTCGCCCAGCAAGTAGTCTCCCGAAAATTTTTAGATTTTCTTAAGATCGACCTAAAAAATATTGGTCATTTTTTCCAATATAGTGTAAGTTAAGAAAAGTAAAGATTTCTCACAATTCTTCCACACATCTGCTCGCCTGCTCGGATAGATGGAGAAGAGGGCGCGGAATCTTAGCAATAATATACATTTTTCGGAGAAAACCCCCATGACCATTGCTGTCGGACGCGCCCCAGAAAGAGGGCTGTTTGATGCTCTCGATGACTGGCTCAAAAGAGACCGTTTCGTCTTCATCGGTTGGTCTGGTTTACTACTCTTCCCCTGCGCCTTCATGGCCCTAGGTGGA
>NZ_JADBUN010000060.1:0-11177 GCF_020245625.1 Microcystis sp. M049S2
AAGGGCGAACGCAATTCGCCCCTACAATGGCATTTTTTTCGGTTCCGTCGGGGTGCATTGCACGCACCCAAGACATTACATGGTGATATTTTGTTCATTAATATTAATGTCCCTTTGAGAAAAATTAACAATTTTTTCAATAGTTTTGATATAGGTTTTTTGTCCAGAGGATTGAGATTGCAAACCCTTAGCAATATTGTTAAGAATATCCTTTAAATTAGGTAAAGGTTGGGATTCTACAATGTCAACCAAATCGGTTATAATTTGGCTTAATTCGGGACTGGTTTTAGCAACAGATTCCACCTCTATAATTGCCTGTCCATAATCTAAAGGCTGTTCGGGTGCTTTTTCAATTGCGGTGACAGTATCTGGAGAAACTTGTTTCAGGGAAGTGAGAAATTTTTCTGTTTGTTGCCAAACTTTCTCTCCCACTTTTTCACCAGTTTTCTCTAGCACTTTAGTGGCAATAATCGAACCAACTGCGATCGCTGCTCCTGTAAGAGGGTCCATAGATAAAATCGGGGTGATGAGGGTTAACTTACTTAACTGGTTTTTGGGGGTTAAGTTGCCAGCAATATAAACAACTCTTACCCCCATCATAGAACTTGTAATTTCATTTAGGCGGGTACTTCAATTTTACCCTGTCCGGCTAATCCAAAAGCGGCGTGAACCACTTGTAGGGCCCTGACTCCATCTTCCTGATTCACCACACAACTGATTTTTATATCAGAAGTAGCAATCATCAAAATATTAATTTTCTCCTTTGCTAAAGCTTCAAAAAAGCGTGCTGCTACCCCCGGTTGTCCTTCCATTCCTGAACCAACAATGCTCACTTTGGCCACATCATTATTAACCACCACTTCCTGTAAACCCAAACTTTCCGATAGTTCTAAGAGGATTTTTTGGGCTAAATTAGCATCAGCTTGGGGTAAAGTAAAAGCGATATCCCGTCGGGGAATGCCATCGACAATGCGACAGCGTTGGGATTGAATAATCATATCAACACTGACATTTTTTGCCGCTAAAACCGAGAAAATTCTCGCCGCCATCCCGGGGCGATCGGGGACGTTACGAATGGCCATTTGTGCCTGATTATTATCTAGGGCCACTCCCCTGACTGGGACTAAATTTTTAGGGATTTCGCAATGAGCAACTTTAGCAGAATACTCCACTTGAAAAGCATCACAAAGGACTTTAATTGCTTTTTCTCCGTCCGCTTCATCGATGACACAACTGACTTTTACTTCAGAAGTGGAGATCATTTCGATATTAATTGCCGCTGCGGCCAAAGTGCTAAATATTTGGGCAGCAATTCCCGGCCGGCCGATCATACCAGCGCCGGTAATGGCGATTTTAGCGGCCCCGGATTCGATGATCACTTCCGCTTCCTCTGTATTAGTGGGATGGGAACGTAAAACCGGTGCGATCGCTTCGGCCACGGATTGGGCTTTTTTTAAGGCATTTCCCATCACCGTAAAGGCGATATCGTTGCTGTCCCCCTCGTGAATCGATTGAATAATTAAATCCACGTCCACCTGTTGATGGGCGATTTCCCCGAATAAACGGGCAGCGATGCCGGGACGATCAGGAACCCGTAAAAGGGCGATTTTCGCCTGATTACCCTCAAATTCCACCGCATCCACTGCTTTTGTCAATTCCAATCCTTGCAGGGTGCGCGGTTTCGGTGCCGGGGATGTCACCCAAGTACCCGGATCCTCTGTCCAACTGGAGCGGACAACCAAGGGAACCCCGAAATTTTTAGCGATTTCCACCGCTCGCGGGTGGAGAACTTTCGCCCCTAAACTGGCTAATTCCAGCATCTCATCGCAGGTGATTTGGTCTAAAAGACGCGCTTCGGGGACTAAACGGGGGTCAGTGGTGAGAATACCGGGTACATCGGTGTAAATTTCGCAAAAATCGGCTTTTAAGGCGGCTGCTAGGGCCACGGCCGAGGTATCGGACCCACCGCGCCCTAGGGTGGTAATCTCTAGTTGATCACTATCGCTAACACCTTGAAAACCGGCGACCACAACTACTTTACCTTCCGATAGATGACGGGAAAGGCGATCGGTTTTAATTTCTAAAATACGGGCCCGACTATGTTCGGATTCCGTGACAATTCCCACCTGAGCGCCGGTTAGGGAGATGGCCGGTTGTCCGATTTCCTCTAGGGCCATACTCATCAAGGCGATCGTTACCTGTTCCCCCGTGGATAATAACATATCCATCTCCCGGCGCGAGGGTTCGGCGGCGATCTGTTTGGCTAAATTGACCAATCCATCGGTGGTTTTACCCATGGCAGAAACGACCACCACCACGGTGTTTCCTGCTATTACCGTATTTTTGACCCGTTGAGCGACCGATTGAATGCGTTCCACGGAACCTACCGATGTACCACCGTATTTTTGGACAATTACAGCCATAGTTGTCAGCGCTAGAGACTTTCTATCTTTGTTCAATCTCCAACTTATCAAAATTCCTTAACGATAAGTGGTTTTGGTTAACATTCCTTATGTTTTATCGGACGTGATCTCAGTTTGGAGCTTTTGACTGGGAAAATATCCCGCGATTGAAATATCCGGACTCGGATAAGCTGCCGACTATCTAAATTAACCTGAATTCGGGTTAAGCAGATGGGGGTAAAAGCCAATCAAGACGAAGGTTAGGTTTTTTGGGTCGGTGACAATAAGCAATTAGTCCAGACAGAAGGTTAACCCCAAAATTCCCAGGGGAAGGATGCCTCGAATGTTCAATTTGGGAGATATTATACTAAATCCGTTGAGTATAGGCTACATATCAGGACAGGCAAAAGAGGAGATAAATAATCAGTCTTTAATAACCAGATTTAGTATTATTGAATTTATCGTTAATTATGTCAATAATCGAGCGTTTACGAGATAAAAAAGTGATGCAATTCACACTTGAATTGGCGGTTTATCGATTACTCTACTTAAATCTTCTGTAAAACTTGGCCATAGACAAAATCAGCCAACTGTACCCCTCCACACTTTTCTATAGGGATTTAGTTCGATCGTAAAATAGCAACAGATCAAGAGATTACAGGTCAAATATGCCGAAATTTGTTATCTGGAGTAGTTATTGTGAAAACGTGCTGGAAAAACGCGCACCCTATCGTCAAGCGCATCTAGAGGGATTAAATCTGGGTAAAAAACGGGTAATTTTCATTAATATCGGACTAAGAGCAGATTTAAGCCAAGTTTTCGCAATTTATCAGGCAGCCAGCCAGTCAGAAGTGCGAGAATTAGACGATGGGGGTTCAGTTGTCATTATCCTCAGTTGTAAACATCGAAAAAATGCTTACAGCCGATTATAATATAAGTCCATCCCCTCTAGATTGATCCCTAAAGAGTGAAAAAATGGTAGATAACCAAATTGATTTACGGTGGTGGCTACTGAGCAACTTGGCAAGTATTCCATCTTTGTCAATTATTTACAGAATATCGGTAATATTCACTTTTATTATCCTCATTTTTTTAGCTTTTTCTCCTCTTATATTCCCGAGAACTCCCACGAGTAAGCTCCAGAAGTTTTTATCGTCAAATCTAATATTTATTATATCTTTAGTTACTTTTATTTTAGCAGCACGCTGGCCAGGTTTCTTGTCACCAATGCTAGACCCAGACGAGGGGCAGTTTATCGCAGGTGCAATCAAACTGTTGAAAGACCCAGTTTTCTGGCGTGCGGTAGATGCGGGTTCATCTGGACCGCTCAATGTCTATCCTCTGACTCTACCAGCTTTTTTCGGGTTCAGAATTGAATATGCTAGTAGTCGTGTGATCGGCTTAATCATGATAATTGCTGCTATTGTTTGTCTTTATTATGCTTTATCCACTCTCTACGATAAGAGCCTTTCTCGTCTAGCAATAGTTCCCGTTTTTACCACTGTCGCCTTAATGAAGGAATCAGGCTATGTGCATTATACAAGTGAACATTTTTCAATTGCAATATTAAGTGTGGCTTTGTTAATTGTTTGTAAATATTATGCTGGTAATTCATCTAATCCTAATCGGCTGATATTTGCCTTGGGTTTTATCCTCGGACTTACTCCCTTTGCCAAAATGCAGTCAGTTCCTATAGCTTTCTCAATTGCTTGTATATTTTTGCACATACTCTGGCTAAAAAGCAGCGCAAGAGGTCAATTCATCAGGAGTCTTGCTGCTTTCTTTCTTGGGGGAATATTGTTCTCAGCTTTAGTTGTATTATATCTAATATTTTTCTCAATATATGATGCTTTCTGGACATCTTATATACAACAGAATTTATTGATTTATTCTACCCATGGTTTGGGAGGAAATCTAACGCAAGTAACCTTTTTGGCAAAAATTAACATATTTCTGGATATGTTAGTAAGAGTGCAAGATACACAGATGTTATTTTTATTGACGGCAATTGCATTGATAGTAGGAATACCATTTTTAATAATAAAGCGTTTTTCTTTAAGCCCACATCAAGAGCAGTTTAACACATTTTGTTTTGTCTATTACAGTTTAGTTATTTTGGCCGCGTCGAGTTATTCAGTTATTAGACCAGGTAACAGTTTTCCTCATTATTTACTGTTTCTAATTATACCTAGTGGATTTCTAATCGGCGTGTTTTTAGGTGAACTTGCCAAAGTTTTACAAGTGTCAAAATTCACTCGTTCACACTTAAAATTCTCTCTTTTAACAGGCGTAGTTTTCATTACAGTTGCTAGTAGTTTTTTACAATTTACCATAACAATAATATCAGATAACTTTTACCTGGATAATCGCAGAAGATTTGCTAAAAATTATCTCAGTCCGATTGCTAAAACTATTCTAAATTATGCTTCTCCTGGTGAATCTATGGCTGTCTGGGGGTGGGCACCACAGTTATATGTTGACACGGGACTTATACAAGCAACAAGGGCCAGTGTAATAGGTCCCTTGAAATACTTTCCCCTACAGCAATATTTTTTCAAACAGTATGCAGACGATCTGATTAATTCTAATGCTAAGTTATTTGTTGATGCTGTGGCTCCAAGAATGACTAGATTTAAAGATAGAGAAACTCAGGGACACGAAGTTTTTCCTGAAATTGCTAGGGTTATCAAGGCAAATTATCGGCTAGTTGATGAAGTTCAAGGAGTTCGTATTTATCTTAAAAAATAATCCTACGCTGCCTTTCCTCTTGTTCTTAGTTAAACAACCACTGAAGTGGTCACTACCAACCCGGAAGCTTGTAAACCGGGTTTGATGACCGAATAAATATAGAATCTTTTCGCTAATTGTCTTGGAGAGATGGGGCTCTTCTAGGTTCTGTGTGATAAGTTTAACTTACATAGGATCGATCAATCTTTGTGTCCTTTGTGTCTTTGTGGTTCGTTCCACCCCCTCGCTCTTGAGAAATGTATCTTAGAATACATTTGACCCACCAAAGCTGGGAGAGCCGAAATGGGTTAGTTATAATGACAATTCTAGGATTTTCTGACGCAACTCTACTCGATAGGATTTCATTCATTGTGCAATTTGGCTATCGTTAACGTTATACTTCATGTTTATGAAAAAGGCTATAATTTAACGAATAATCTCTTTTAACCAAAGGTTTACGGGTCATTAAAGGAGAGTTTACCAGTCATTAATCCTTGAACTCTAGGGTAGTAAAGGCATCTTCATCACTACAGTATGAGTAACGCTACCTTTACAGAAAATTTTAATACTTTTACTGGTTCGGGATTCGCCCCGATTCCGAGTCTAGGTCAGCTAGATTCAGACCTTTGGATTATTTCCGGTCTTTCCGATGGCAGCATGACCTATGGGGACACCCGTACTTCTTCAGGAGATTTTGCCAGAGGACAGACATCTAACCCTGTCACCACTGGGGGAGTTTATGCTTTCAGCGTCGCTTCGGGAAATAATGCTTTTGGGGTACAACCCACAGGAGATGATTTTACCCCCGGCGCTATCACCCTACGCTTACAGAATGTCACTAATAGCTTAGTGGATTCGATTACTCTTTCCTATATCATCCGCTTTCGCAACGACCAAAATCGGGCCAATTCTCTCAATTTTTCCTATTCTGGGGACGGAAATATTTTTACTGCTGTTAGTAGTTTAGACTTTATCACCCCGGGTAATCTGGACAGTTCCGGTTGGCAGTCGGTAACTCGTTCTATTACCCTTTCTGGATTAAGTATCGCCGCTAATAGTAATTTTTTCCTGCGTTGGACAGGAGATGATGTTAGTGGTAGCGGTAATCGCGATGAATACGCAATTGATGATATTGCCGTGACTGGTTTAGCCGCTCCCAGTACATATATTCTACCCACTCCTACCCTCGTAAAAATCCATGAAATTCAAGGCACGGGTTTAGTCAGTCCAATTTTAAATCAATTGGTGACTGTAGAAGCGATCGTGGTGGGAGATTTCCAGGGTAATACGGGATTAAGTGGTTTTTATCTTCAGGAGGAAGATAGCGATAGCGATAGTAATCCTCTTACTTCCGAAGGTTTATTTATTTTTGAAGGCAATATCCCGATTATTAACCTTACTATCGGCGATAAAGTTAGAATTACAGGAACAGTTAGTGAATTTGGTAACGCGGGGGTATCCTTAACCCAACTGAGCATTATCACGGAAGCGTTAATTATTTCTAATAATAATCCCTTACCCACGGCCGCCACTATTAGCAATCTCTCGAACGCGAATGCTCAACCGCAAGTTTTAGAAGCTTTTGAGGGAATGCGGACAACTTTCGCCGAAACTCTCTCTTTAACCGAATATTTCCAACTTGGTCGTTTTGGTAGTGTGGTTTTATCCTCTGGGGGACGTTTACAACAACCCACTAACGTTACCAATCCGGGGACAGATGCCAATATTTTACAAGCGAGTAATAATCTGCGACGAATTACCCTAGATGATGGTAGTAATCTCACTTTTCCGACGACTCTATTCGGACGTGGTGGCAATCCCCTCAGTACCAGTAACATTTTACGGGCCGGGGACACAGTAACGGGATTAACCGGAGTTTTAGACCAACGTTTCGGAGTCTATCGCGTCCAGAATAACCAAGGTGTGGACTTTCAAGCGGTCAATAATCGCTCAGAAACGCCCACTAATGTGGGGGGTAGGCTAAAAATTGCCAGTTATAACGTCCTTAATTACTTTACCACCATCGCCAATGGCACTAATAATGCCCGGGGTGCCAATAGTATCAACGAATTTCAGCGTCAAGAGGAGAAATTAGTCACGGCGCTTATCGGTCTTGATGCCGATGTTTTCGGGTTGATAGAATTGGAAAATAACGGCGATGGGGCGATATCTAAGCTTGTTAACGCTTTAAATGCCGTTGCAGGTGCAGGAACCTACGCTTTTATCCCCACAGGTACAATTGGCACCGATGCGATTAAGGTGGGATTGATTTATCGACCCGCTAAAGTGACCCCTGTAGGTGATTTTAAGATCTTAGACAGTAGCGTTGATGCTCGTTTCGATGATACTCGCAATCGTCCCGCCCTAGCACAAGCCTTCCAAGAAGTCAATACTGGTGCCAAATTTAATTTAGTCGTCAATCACCTAAAATCAAAAGGTCAATCGGGTTTAACTAATACAAGTGATCCTAACTTCGATCGAGGGGATGGTCAAGGTTTCTGGAATGCCAGTCGCACCAATGCGGCCTTAGCCTTAAGGGATTGGATAGCCACGGATCCCACTAATAGCGGTGATAGGGATTATTTAATTATCGGGGATCTCAATGCCTACGCCCAAGAAGACCCAATTCGAGCGCTCGAATCCGCCGGATATACAAATTTAGTGGGTCAATTTGGGGGTATTAACGCTTATTCCTACGTCTTCGATGGACAAGCTGGTTATCTCGACCATGCTCTCGCTAATGCTAGTTTAGCCTCCCAGGTAACGGGAGTGACGGAATGGCACATTAACGCTGATGAACCTAGTGTTTTTGACTACGATGACAATATCGTTGACCCCGGGGAAAATCCCTCCAATCCTCCCTTAAACCCCTCTGCACTCTACCAAGTTAACCCCTATCGTACCAGCGATCATGATCCCGTTTTAATTGGTTTAAATTTAACCACCCCTCAACCCTTTAAACTGCAATTATTCCATTTTTCCGACAACGAAGGCGGAATTTCAGCCCTTGATGATGCCCCGCGCATGAGTGCGGTGTTAAATGCCCTCAAACAGCAGGACATCGATAACGATGGTGTAGCGGGTTTTGCCAATACCCTCACCCTTGCGTCTGGAGATGCCTACATTCCGGGGCTATTTTTCGGGGCCAGCGAACAGGTATTCGGGGCAGTTGGCCGCGGCGATATCCAGATTCTCAACAATTTGGGAGTACAAGCGAACGCTTTTGGCAATCATGAATTTGACCAAGGTACAGCAGTTGTCCGTAATTTGATTCTTCCCAATGGCAACTATCCGGGTACAAATTTCCCCTATCTCAGTTCTAATCTTAATTTTGCCCCCGGTACCAACTTAGCCAGTTTAGTGACTGCCGATGGTCAGGAAGCGAGTACCATTGCTAATAAAATCGCTAAGAGTACGGTGATTACTCTGCCCGATGGCGAGAAAATTGGTATTGTTGGGGCAACTACCCCGATTTTACGCTCAATTTCCAGTCCGGGTAACGTGGGAGTTTCTCCTGCTAATCCAAATGACCTTGATGCTTTAGCGGCCATTATTCAAGCTTCCGTCGATGCACTTTTGGCCGCTAATCCGGGGATGAATAAGGTCGTTTTGTTAGCCCATATGCAACAATTATCGATCGAACAGGCCCTAGCGGAACGTTTACGCAATGTCGATATTATTGTCGCTGGTGGTTCCCATACTCGTTTAACCGACGAAAATGACCGTTTACGCGCCGGAGACACCTTCCAGGGCGTTTACCCCATTGTCAAAACTAACCCGGAGGGAAAACCAGTAGCGGTAGTTAATACCGATGCCAATTATAAGTACGTCGGGCGCTTAGTTATCGATTTTGATAGCAGTGGTCATATCATTCCCGAAAGCTACAATCCCAATATTAGCGGCGCTTACGCCACCGATGCCCAAGGAGTGACGGAAGTGGGGGGAACAGGATTAGAAGACCCCGAAATTCGGGGGATTACCAATGCCCTCAGAGGGGTTATTAACGCTCAAGAAGGCAATTTCTTCGGTTTTACGCGAGTTTTCCTCAACGGTCAACGGTCGGGGACAGGATTAGACGGAGTTCGCCAACAGGAAACCAACCTCGGCAATATTACCGCCGATGCTAACCTAGCTGAGGCCAAAAAAACCGATGCTAACGTGGTTATTTCCCTGAAAAATGGCGGTGGTATTCGCAATAGCATTGGCAGTATCATCGTTCCAACCGGTACGGAAGCAGTACGGGTAGCACCAGAAGAAGTACCCGGAGTGAAACCGGCCGGGGGAATTTCAGAAGTAGCGATTAAAAATGCCCTCAGTTTTAATAATTCCCTTAGTCTCACCACTGTCACCGCTAGTGAATTAAAGGGGATTTTGGAGTATGGTCTGGCGGCTAGTACAAACGACCCTGCTAATTCCCAAGGCCGTTTCCCGCAAGTGGGAGGAATGGCCTTCAGTTTCCACCTTGATGACCCCGCCAGCAGTCGGATAAAATCTTTGGTAATCAAGGATGAAAACGGCACAGTTATCGATGTGGTGGTGCAAAATGGCGCAATTGTCGGTGATGCTAATCGTAGCTTCCGCATGGTGACGCTTTCTTTTCTTCTTGATGGCGGTGATGGTTATACCATTCCCCAGCGCAATCGCGTCAATTTGCTAGGCAGTACACCCAACTTCACTGGAAATGCAACTTTTGCCCCCGATGGTACGGAACAGGACGCTTTTGCGGAGTATTTACGGGCGAATTTCTTCAATCAACCCTTTTTAGGGGAAGATGTGAGCAGAGAATTTGATACCCGTCTGCAAAACCTCAATTTCCGCAGTGATGAAGTTTTGCGTTCCACTCGTTCGGGTACGGCCGGCATTGATAATCTAGTGGGTACTACCGGTGATGATGTCTTAGTCGGGTTCCAAGGTCGCGACACCCTAACTGGTTTAGGTGGTAATGATTTGTTTGTTTATGTCAGTTTGAGCGATCGCAGTGATACTATCACTGATTTTACCGTCGGCAGCGACAAAATTGTTCTCACGCAACTGCTTAATAGTTTGAATTACACCGGCAGTAATCCCATTGCTGATGGTTATATCACTTTTACTGCTCGTGGTAGTAGTACGGTTCTAAATATCGATACTGATGGTTTTGGAACTGCCGCAAGTCCTTTACCCCTAGCGTTAATTAATAACGTTGCGGTGGCGGTCTTGAATAACCTTGCCAATTTCCTGTTCTAGTTTTTTTTGGTGGGCTATCAATGCCCACCGTTTTTTTTAAGGAGTAATTTCCATGAATAAAGTTGCTGTAATCACAGGTTTAGCCCTAGCATATTTTGCGGTCAATGTCAATAGTTTACAAGCGGCAAATATCACCTACAATTTTCAAGGTGTTATAACTTCTGGAAGTCTGAATGGGACTTATTCCGGTTCGGCCAGTTTCGATGATGGGGCGATTACAGGCGTAGATTTTGAATCTATCCCCTTGACCAATATTAGTTTTAATCTCCTCGACCATAGCTTTAATCTCGCTTCGGCCGATGCCCCTCCCGTGGCTAATTATTTCGATGGGACTTTTCTCGGCATCGATTATAGTGTCACCTCTACTAATGCCTTCTTTCCCATCGCTAATTTTGCCCTGACTAGCGGATTTTTTGAACTAAGTGAAGCGGCTTTTACCTATACTCCTCGCTTAGGTATTGCAGGACAAGGTAGCCTAACTTTTAGCAAAGTTCCTGAACCTTCTATCGTTATCGGTTTAATTACTTTAGGAGGAATAGGTCTTGTCTTTCGCAAAAGTCCCTAACTAATTTGAGACTTCCTTAGCTAAAAACGCCTACCTCAAACTAATGGGTAGGCGTAGTTTATCGATTACTCTACCTAGGGTTTGCTGAAAAAGTTTGTTGGTGGGGGCAGGGTGTAGGGTGTAGGGTGTAGGGTTTTACCGATTTTGAGGTAGTCAGTTACCTAATTTTCAGGGAAAAAGTACCTGAATTCTACCCCCGATCCCTCCAATGGTCGGCACTTTTTGAGGGAAAAAAAGTCTAAAAGCCTTATCCAACA
>NZ_JADBUN010000061.1:0-5292 GCF_020245625.1 Microcystis sp. M049S2
GTTACTATCTAAACTCCACAAGTGGAGATGATTACTATCGTTATATTTCCATAAAACTTGATTGACTCCGTTGACGGTTTCTGCTGCTAGAGTTTGCCAACCAGGGTAGGTATTTGTGGTAATCTGAGTGGCCCCAATTTTGATGGCGATGGGGTTATTATTGCCAATTTGGGTGTAAAGTTTATTAGTCGCGTCTTGGACTAATTTGGTGTTACCAAAAGCTTCAATTGGGATGATAGTAAATGTCTGTTGCTCTTCAAATGCGCCAATATCTACTGTCCCACCAATGATGCGACTAAAACCTGTTCCCCGTTGATCAAAGGGAATTTGTTCAGTTTTGTTACCATCACCATCTATATCCATACTATCTAATGGAACCAGAAGATTATTACCTTTATTGATAGCAGGACTATTAGAAAGAACAGCGTGGGTTAATGTGATTCCACCATTGTTTTGTAGTGGCCCAAGTTTAGGGTTTGGGTTGACAAGATCGGTTCCTGTACCAATACTTCCACTTGCTCCACTTAAATTACCAATGAGATTGTTATTGTCACCGTTAATGGGACCAGACAAATCGGGGTTTAAAGTGCTACTTGTCACGCTATTATTTGGGGTATCAAAGTTACCTGCAATAATAGTATTTTTAGCATTAACTACACCTTTAGCATTATTATTAAGTCCACCATTGATTTCATTATAAATTCCGCCTCCTGTTCCACCGCTTGTATTGAAATTTGATGTAGATGTGTTGTTCGTGATGGTATTGTTGCTAAGATTAAGGTTTCCCCTAGATTCATTATAAATTCCGCCACCACTCCCAGAAGCAGAATTGCCACTAATTGTTAAATTAATAGCCGTAAAAGTTGCTCTTGTATCACGAGGAGGAACATTTCTAGACCCTGGGACTGTATAACCAGTATTCAAGATGCCGCCGCCAAAACTTGCACTATTATTGCTAATAGTGCTATTCACAATAGTTACATTATGCAAAGTGTCGTTATAATTATAAATACCACCACCATACTTTGTTGCACTATTACCGTCAATCAAACTATTAATAACTGTAAGATTTGCCGTTCGATTATCTATACCACCACCAAAGCCAGTAGTAATATTATTTTGGATTATTGTATCAATAACAGTAGCATTGCCAGAATTATTATAAAGACCACCATCTGCGTTACTACTAACTACACTTTTTGATATATTTATTGTTCCAGAATTATAAATGCCAGTATCACCATTACGATCAATTATTGTACTCTCAACATTAGCATATTTGTTATTACTGCCAAAGAGATCAGGTGAGTTATATAAACCAGATTGTCCATTTTGATTGATGATAGCCTGACTAATGTTAAGTATATTATTATTTTCAATTCCATTACCTGTATTGCTATTAATTGAGGTTCCAGTAACGGTAGTAGTTCCCTTATTTTCTAATCCTGCGCTGAGATTGCTATTGATTGAACCATCAGTGAGCGTTAATGATCCAGTATTATAAATACCAGTATCATTGTTATTGTTGAAAGCAGTTTTAGAAATATTAGCTGTACCTCCATTATAAAAGCCACCTCCATTAAATCCAGTCTTGTTACTGTTGACAACGCTATTAGTTACTGTTAATGTTCCGCTAGAATAAATACCCCCTCCATCATAAGTAGAGTTATTTTCATTAATGGTGCTATCGTTTATGGTTAGTGATCCTTCGTTATAAATACCACCACCATATCCACTTGAGTTTTGATTTATCGTGCTTGATTGAATAATAGTATTACCGAAATTGCTAATACCTCCACCCCTTGTTGATGCACTACCGCCGGACATGGAAACGTAAACATTTTGAGTGATTATGCTATTGCTAATATTAGCTAAAGCATTTTGATCAACAAGAATACCTCCTACTGCTGATTTCGTAATAGTTATTTTATCTAAGGAAAAATTGCTGTTAGCTAAGACATGAAAAATGCGATTACCCTTACCATATCCACTACCTAAACCACTGCCATCAATAACAGCCTGACTTGTACCTAAACTTTTAATCGTAACTTTACCACCTGGTAAAATATCCAAATCACCAGTTTTGGCTGTATTATCCCACAAATCCCCGAAAACCATGTTAGTGAGAAAATAGGTTTGTCCCCCTTGTAATTCAATAATATAGTCATTGGTAGTGTCTGCATTGGCTATTAAAATCGCATCTCGTAATGACAATCCACCAGTAGTGGTCCCATCATTTTGATCGGCGGTCGTATTAACGGTCAAAATAATTGGTGCAGATTTTTCTACAGAAATATTACTGCCTGTAATCGTAATATTTGCAAAGTCATTTTCAGTTGTAATTCTTGCTACTTCTTGCGTTGTCAAATCTACTCCCCGGACTAATGCCGAGAAATATTCTCCTTCATCTCCAGGAGCATCATTCTGATTAATTTGAGCATCCACATAATGCCCAATTTCTTCTAAAATTACATTAATTATCGCTGCTGGCGAAGCTGTATTTAAAAAAGATGCTGATAGATAAATCTTATTGGTACTGCTGGAATATGCACCATTCGCCGTCCCCAAAACCTCATCACTGAGTACCTCAATCGGGGGAATTTGACTAAAATTTCGGCTTTTCCACTGTTGTCGTAATTGCGTCGCTTTAACCACATCATAACTTGTGCCAAAAGCGATAGCCAAATTCGCCCAAAAATCATCAGATTGAGCGAAATTAAACAAAACATCGTCAACAACAGGAAGAATCGGCAAAAGATAAGAAGTCATGACATTAACTGCAAAAGTTTACTGCTAACAATTTTAGCTCAACAATCCCCAATCTTTCAAGGGTGCCATAACAAAAATTAACATTTATTACAAGAAAACGGGTTTCTCGAAGAAACCCGTTTTCTGCGATGAAGTTTGCATAATTATTCCCGTTTGTTCAGTGACTTGTGACGTAAAATCTTAGGAGTCACTGATAATTGCTGATTGTCAGTATTTCTGCATAAGTAGGTAGGCGTTAAAAGTTGTCAGATCCCCCCGCCTATCGGCACCCCCCTTATCAAGGGGGGCAGGGGGGATCGAACCTAAAATCCATTTTTAATTTAATTATAACCAGCTACTTAAGTGCGTAAAAGCTGATAGGATAACGAACGGAAAAAATACAGATTGTCAAGACGCGACAAATCGCTATAATCATCCCAGCAGAGGCGATAGTAATACCTCGATCATCCACTGGTTAACGATCGCTAATGATTAGACAAACTTGGTTTTCTCAAGCGGTTTCGAGACAGCGAACCCGTGATTTTCCCGGTCGATCATGGACGGTGAGCTTGTCGAATCCGTTGATCGAGCCTCCACATTTCGACAAGCTCAATGACCACTTGGCTTTTTTTGGAGTTGATCGAACCATGTTGCAAGGATGGATTCAAATCGCGCTCACGATCCTGATAATTGTGGCGATCACCCCCTTTTTCGGGCGCTATATGGCTAGGGTGTTCATGGAACAGAGAACCCTACTCGACCCACTGTGCGATCGAGTCGAGAGTCTTCTTTACAGCTTCGTCGGGGTGAAAGGGAAAGAGAATATGACTGGCTGGCAGTACCTCCGCGCCGTTCTCTACAGTAACGCGGTAATAGCAATTCTGGTTTTTTCCCTGATTGCCGGCCAAGGATTCCTTCCCCTCAACCCGACGGGGATCCCCGCTCCTTCTTGGGACACCACGCTACATACAACGATTTCCTTTATCACCAACAGCGACCAACAGCATTATTCTGGAGAAACCACCCTCAGCTACGCGAGTCAGATCTGGGGTCTTGGCTACCAGATGTTCACCTCGGCCGGAACCGGTCTAGCGGTGGGGATCGCCTTTATTCGGGGACTGACGGGGCGACCGTTGGGCAATTTTTATGTGGATCTGATCCGAGCGATCACCCGTATCCTCTTACCGATCTCGATCGTGGGGGCAATTGCCCTGATCATCGCCGGAGTCCCGGAAACCCTCGCCGGCCCGGCAATCTTGCCGACGCTAGAAAACCCCAACCTCAGTCAGGCGATCGCCCGTGGTCCAGTGGCCCACTTCGAGATTATTAAGGAATTGGGAGAAAACGGCGGCGGCTTTTTTACCAGCAACTCGGCCCACCCCTTGGAAAACCCGAACGGATTCGTCAATCTGGTGCAGTTGGTGGCGATTCTCTCGATTCCCACCTCCCTGATCTATACCTACGGTGTTTTCGCCGATAATCTCAAGCAAGCTCGATTAATCTATCTAATTCCCCTCGGTATCTTCATCGGCTTTACGATCATCACAGCGATCGGGGAATATAACGGCAACCAGGCGGTTAACTCCCTGCTAGGGGTCGATCGAGCGGTTAACTTCGAGGGCAAAGAAGTACGCTTCGGTTGGGCGCAATCGGCCTTGTACGCGGTAACTACCACAGCCACCATGTGCGGTGCGGTGATCGCCATGCACGATTCTTTGATGCCGAACGGCGGCTTCGCCACCCTCTCGAATCTGTTCCTGCAAATCGTTTTCGGCGGCCAGGGAACCGGCACCGCCTACCTGTTTGCCTATCTAATCCTGGCGGTATTCGTCACCGGGCTAATGGTGGGAAGAACCCCCGAATTGTTCGGGCGCAAAATCGAGAAACGGGAAGTGGTGTTAGCCAGTTTTTTAATTCTGCTGGTTCACCCGATCGCCATCCTCATCCCCGGAGCGATCGCCCTTGCTATCCCTGATTTTCAAGGCATCAGTAACCCCGGCTTTCACGGATTATCTCAAGTCATCTACGAGTACGCTTCCGCCGCAGCCAATAACGGATCGGGATTCGAGGGACTAGGAGATTCCCAACCCTCGCCGATCGCGATTGCAGCTGGGGCGAAACCGACGATTACCGCTCTCTGGTGGAATCTCAGCGCCTCCTTTAGTTTACTGGCTGGACGGTATATCCCGATCGCTGCCCTGCTCTTGTTAGCTGATGGGATGTCCCGCAAACAACCGGTTCCCGCCACCACCGGAACCCTCCGCACCGATACCGGACTCTTTACCGGCGTGACGGCGGGGGTGATTTTAATTCTCGGTGCGCTGACTTTCTTGCCGATATTAGCCCTCGGGCCGATTGCGGAAGCCTTTCAAATCACGCGGATGATCGGCTAGGAGTTTAGACAGGGTTTGCGGCAAAAAGTTTTTCCGGGGGGTAGGGTGTGGGGTGTGGGGTGTGGGGTGTGGGGTTTTACCAGTTTTGAGGTGGCCAATTACCTAATTTTCAGGGAAAAAGTGCCTAAATTTCCCCCCGATCACTCCCATA
>NZ_JADBUN010000062.1:0-4545 GCF_020245625.1 Microcystis sp. M049S2
CTGATAACTGATAACTGATAACTGATAACTGATAACTGATAACTGATAACTGATAACTGATAACTGATAACTGATAACTGATAACTGATAACTGATAACTGATAACTGATAACTGATTAAGCGGTTTGACTTTGGGTTTCTTGGGCGAGAAAAGTCAGGATAGAAGCTTTCTCAATTAATCCCAAAACCGTGCCGTTTTCTTCTACCACTGTCACTTGAGATAAATTTTCTCCTTCCAAAATTTTCACCACATCTAGTAGGGAAGTATGAGACAAAACCAGTTTAAGACTTTCGCTAGTTTGTAATAACTGGCCGATATTTACCTCTGTCCATTGGGAAGTGGGAATCGTTTTCAGAGCATCTACATTAATCACCCCCAATAGTTTACCTTCGCTATCGGTAACTAGGAATTTAGACCATTGTTGTTTACCGATAACATAATTATTAGCAAACTCGCGCAGGGTTAAATTAATCGGAACTACAGGACTATTAGGAGAGATAACATCTTTAGCGGTGTAGCGACTTAGGAAATCTTGAACCTTAGCTGATTGAGCGGAAAAGCCAGCATTTTGTAGGAGGAAAATGCCAATTAATAGCGTCCAAAAACTGCCAAATTGACTGATTCCGAGAATTGATAGCGCACCGATGACAATCGCTAACCAACCAAAAAATTGACCGAAACGACTAGCGAATAAAACCCCTTTATTGGGATTGCCTGTTACTTGCCAAACGATAGCTTTAAGGATATTACCACCATCTAAAGGTAAACCGGGGATCAGGTTAAATAAACCCAGAGCGAGGTTGATATAGGCAAGCAGAGAAAGAATCGCCGCTAGGGGCGCGCTTAAACTAATATTAAGACCAATAATTAGGAAGATACCGAAGAGCAGTAAACTAACTAAAGGGCCGGCAATTGCTACTAGAAAAGCTTCTAGGGGAGTTTTCGATTCTCTGCCGAGAGTTGCCAAACCACCGAATAAAAAGAGGGTAATTGATTTGACTTCAATACCTTGGGCGATGGCAACAAAACTATGACCTAATTCGTGGGCAACCACGGAGGCAAATAGGAGAATAGCGGCAAAAAATCCTAAGAGCCAGGGCATAATTCCCGTTAACTGGGGAAACTGACTTAATTCTCCTCCATAGGTTAAGGTAATTAACCCCAGAACAAAGAACCAAGAAGGATTAATATAAAAGGGAATTCCAAAGAGATTCCCGACTCTAATGTTGCCATTCATTTTGTATCTTCTCCAATTATGGGGGACTAACGCCAAGAAAATTAGGTTATCAATTGCGCCATTCACTTCTGTTAACAATTGTAACAAAAATGAAAATCTCTCCGGCATTCTTTCAGGGAGTAAAAACCGTCATCACTGTTGTTCGGTTATTTTCGTAGGAGAATTAAATCAATGATTAATTATTTACGGGGACAAGCGATCGAGGTGCTCAAAACCCCTAATAACCGACTGATCTTGATTTTAGACGTAAACCAGATCGGTTACGAAATCCAAATTCCTTCGCGATTAGCCCTAGACATCGGCACAGATAACAATGATAGTTGTCAGATTTTTACTCACCTACTCTTTCGCGAGGAGCAGCCTTTATTGTACGGTTTCGGCACCGCCCCAGAGCGAGATCTGTTTCGTCAACTGCTTTCCGTCAATGGGGTTGGGGCGCAATTAGCCCTAGCTTTAATCGATACCTTGGGGATTGAGGAACTTGTGGTGGCGATAGTGACAGGAAATACTAAAATTTTGAGCAAAACCCCCGGAGTCGGCTTAAAAACAGCAGAAAGAATCGCTTTGGAGTTAAAAACTAAATTGGCAGCATGGCGACAACTAAGAGAAGCGACGACGACAACCACGGCAATACTACCGGCAGCGGAGATCCTCGAAGATGTGCAGATGACCCTTTTAGCTTTAGGATACAGCCAAGAGGAAATCGATCGAGCCATAGCAGTCCTCAGTCAAGATGCTTTATTTAGTAAAAATACTCAGCCAGAAGACTGGATTAAAGGAGCAATTAATTGGCTAGGGTGAATCAGTCGTCAGGAGTCACGAGACAGGAGACAGTTTCATTTATTCTCCCCACACCCCACACCCCACACTTCATACCCCACTCCGGTGCTACTTTCTCAGGGCAAATGTTAAAAAGTATTACGAAAATAGTGAGAAGGTGAACCAGATGCCGCAAAATAGTTGCGTTAGGTCGCTCTAGCTAGGGAAGTCTTGAGACGCTGAGGCGGAAACGAGATAACTTGAGCGTAGTGACCACAACTGCTATAAAATGTCAGGTTAAGTTTATTAATCTCACTTAGTTGGGAGGAATCCATCAATGAGTATCGTCACGAAATCGATCGTGAATGCTGATGCTGAAGCTCGTTACCTCAGCCCCGGCGAACTAGACAGAATTAAAGCCTTCGTTACCAGTGGTGCCGCTCGTTTACGCATCGCTGAAACCCTAACTGGCGCTCGCGAAACCATCGTCAAACAAGCTGGCGATCGCTTATTCCAAAAACGTCCTGACATCGTTTCCCCCGGTGGCAACGCTTACGGCGAAGAAATGACCGCTACCTGTCTGCGTGACATGGACTACTACCTACGTTTAATCACCTACGGAGTAGTTGCTGGTGATGTCACCCCGATTGAAGAAATCGGTTTAGTCGGTGTGCGTGAAATGTACAAATCTTTAGGAACCGACATCGGTGCCGTAGCTCAAAGTGTTCGCGAAATGAAAGAAGTTGCTACTGGTCTTATGTCTTCTGACGATGCTTCTGAAGCTTCTTCCTACTTCGATTACGTGATCGGCTCTATGTCGTAGAATAACTCCTTTGTGAATTGTTCTAGACACACCCCTCGTAAACCTCTTAAGATTAAGCAAAATTCAAGGAAGAACCACCATGCAAGACGCAATTACTTCTGTTATCAACTCTTCTGACGTTCAAGGCAAATACCTTGACTCTAATGCTCTCGGCAAACTGAAAAGCTATTTCGCCACCGGTGAACTGCGCGTGCGTGCCGCTAGTGTCATTAGTGCTAACGCTGCCGGTATCGTTAAAGAAGCTGTGGCTAAGTCCCTGTTATACTCTGACGTAACCCGTCCCGGTGGCAATATGTACACCACCCGTCGTTACGCCGCTTGTATCCGTGACCTCGACTACTATCTCCGTTATGCTACCTACGCTATGTTAGCTGGAGATCCTTCTATTCTCGATGAGCGCGTTCTCAACGGACTGAAAGAAACCTACAACTCTTTAGGTGTACCCATCTCCTCCACCGTTCAAGCTATCCAAGCGATGAAAGAAGTCACCGCTAGTTTAGTTGGTGCTGATGCGGGTAAAGAAATGGGGATTTACTTCGACTACATTAGCTCTGGCTTAAGCTAGAAGTAACGAACTCGGACAAAATAGGGTTCGGGAAGCCGAGGATGAGTGCTAGGTCTTTAAAGGCTGAATCTGGCCAAGATAGGTTTTGACGAGCTAGTATTGATCCTTGACTCCCGACCTTTGTTATTTTAGAAAAAGGCCTTCGTTAGTTTGAGCGACAAGTTTTTCAGCGATTAGGAGAAGTCAATCCATGCGGATGTTCAAAATCACCGCTTGTGTTCCAAGCCAAAGCCGCATTCGGACACAACGGGAATTACAAAATACCTATTTCACCAAACTCGTTCCCTACGATAATTGGTTTCGTGAGCAACAACGCATCATGAAAATGGGCGGCAAAATTGTCAAAGTGCAGTTAGCTACCGGCAAACCGGGAACTAATACAGGTTTACTGTAATTGGCTGCCACTAGAACTTAAAAAAAGAGGTCTTTTCAGACCTCTTTTTGCTTTAGGGATTTTTTTCAAACTGCAAAGCGGCAGAGTTGAGACAATAGCGTTTTCCCGTTGGGGGTGGACCATCATTAAAAACGTGACCGAGATGAGCATCACAGGTGGCACAAAGAATCTCTGTCCGCACCATGAAAAAACTAACATCTCGCTCGTACTTAATATTGGCCTCGTTAGCAGCAGTCCAGAAACTCGGCCAACCAGTACCCGAATCATACTTGCTGTCAGAAGTAAATAACTCCGTACCACAGCAGACACATTTGTAAATACCTTTTTCTTTATTATCGTGATATTTACCAGTAAAAGCCCGTTCTGTTCCCTTTTTGCGGGTAACTTGGAACTGTTCGGGAGTTAGCTGGTCCCGCCATTCTGCCTCGGTTTTACGAACTTTTTCTACCATAGTCATCACAACCGCCATTATGATTAAATTTCTCTTTTTAGTCTAACCTGAGTTCGATATCTAGGTTTTTTTCATAAACATGAAGTATGACCTGATTTAACATCGGCCCCTGACGACGTACTCCCCAAAAGGAAAACTTGGTCAGGAAACCCTATAGACTTAGCATAATCTCAGCTTATCAATGGTATAAGTAACAATAGTTTCAAACCCCTTTACAAACCGATACAAAGTCTTTAAGATAGAGACATCATCAATCAATCGTACCTCGACAACCTAATAGGAATCATAAACCAATGACCACCACTCTACAACAGC